>CAWUNP010000020.1:0-10730 GCA_963923805.1 uncultured Novosphingobium sp.
GAATTCGAAATCGACACCATCTTCTGGCGGCAGGTCCTTGACCGCTTCGGCAAGCACGGCCCGCGTCGCTGCTGTGGGCCCATGGGGGGCCAAAGCTTGATTTGTGCCCCCTGTTTCGGCAGGCAATCTGCCAGCCGTCAGAACGCTTAGGGCAAGCGCCACGGAATAACTGAATTTGGACATAAGCCCCCCCCTGCGACTATCCTTGGGGCCATGATAACCGGGATGGTTGCCAGCTGGAACGGCCTCGCCACCCATTCCGGGCAAAATGCAGGACCGACCACCATCGAACGGCGATCCAGCAGCGCAAAAACAGCAGCTTCGCTTGCCTTTTGACATTTATCGCCGATGTCCGTCGTCAGAACATTTGGCGCAACTCGCGGCATAGATTAGCGGAGCGCGGACCTCGTCAGGGGGTTGATGTTAGGCGGCGGCCTTCCGTTGGACGCGCGGCTAGTTTGGTGAAGTCACAGATCGAAGGCGAGGCATTTTGATTACCGCCTCGCGGGCGTAAGATGGAGTGCTGCATCTATTGACTTTCTTCTCAATTTCGATAGTTCGATATTTATCGAAATATCGAGGCAGTTGATGCAGTCTGACTTTGCCGTTCGCGCGTTAGGAGCACTGGCCCAAGAACATCGCCTCGCCGCTTACAGGCTGTTGGTTCAGTCAGGCGCTTCGGGCGTTGCTGCTGGTGCATTGGCAGAGGCTCTAGCCGTGCCGGCATCCTCGATGAGCTTTCACTTGTCGCAACTCATTAACGCCGGCCTTGCCACGCAGCGACGAGCAGGGCGATCGATCATCTACTCAGCAGATTACAAGGCAATGAGTGCTTTGATGAATTATCTGACTGAAAATTGCTGCGGCGGTGCGGAGTGCGAAACTCTGGTCGTCTGCGAGCCAGCCGCACCGTCTGCCAGAGGCATAGCATGAGCAAGTTCTCAGTACTGGTCCTTTGCACCGGCAACTCTGCGCGCTCCATCCTTGGCGAAGCAATTATCAATCTTCAGGGTGGCGAGCGCCTGATCGCCTACAGCGCGGGCAGCAAGCCAAAGGGCGTACCTCACCCTGGTGCGCTCCGCTTGCTGGCGCGGCGCGGCATAGATCTCACGCCCATTCGTTCAAAAAGTTGGAGCGAGTTCACTGCCCCAGATGCGCCGCGCATTGACCTCGCCATTACAGTTTGCGGCAACGCTGCCGGGGAAGCTTGTCCCGTCTTCATGGGTGCACCACTCAAAGCGCACTGGGGGCTTCCAGATCCAGCCGATGCGGCCGGCGACGAAGCCGAAATTGATAGCGCTTTCGAGCAGACTTGGATCTGGCTGGAAATGCGGGTCACCGCGATGCTCGCTTTACCTTTCGAAACAATGAGCCGGCCGGACCTTGCAAAAGCCTTGCACGCAATCGGGCAGATGGATGGCGCTGTATGAGGCGTAGACTGCTGGCCGAGGCGCTCGGCTCATTCCTGTTGTTCGCCACGGTAGTCGGTTCAGGCATCATGGCGGCGAGTTTGGCTGCGGGCAACGGCGCCATCGCCCTGCTCGCGAATACCTTGGCGACATCGGCCATGCTTTTCGTGCTCATCACGATACTTGGTCCTATTTCCGGCGCGCACTTCAATCCTGCTGTGACAATGGTCTTCCGCGCACGAAATGAACTGACAAACCTCGACGCTGTCGGTTACGCGATATCCCAAGTTGTTGGTGGCGTGGCCGGGGTCTGGGCAGCTCATCTCATGTTTGACCTCCCAATTCTGCAAGTTTCCGAAAAAGTCAGATCCGGCGCAGGGCAGTGGGCCGCAGAAGGGATCGCCACATTCGGGCTGGTCCTGACGATCCTCGGCACATTGCGCGCGCGACCAGCTTGGGTCCCAGCAAGTGTCGCGCTTTACATTGCGGCCGCTTACTGGTTCGCGGCCTCAACCAGCTTTGCAAATCCGGCTATCACCATTGCCAGGAGCATGAGCAATAGCTTCGCCGGCATAGCGCCGAGCGACGCACCGGCCTTTATCGTCGCACAACTAGCGGGGGCCCTGATTGCCAATTCGCTGGTGGACCAGCTTTTCCCTAATCAGGCAGGCGCAAGCTCGTAGGCCGAAAGTAGCCCAGCCTCTGCCTTAGCTTGCATAATCGCTACGACAAACTGGTCCGTGGCCCGCTCCCAGCTGAACCGCTGCCCGAAAACCGCTGCTGCACTTCGATCAACGGTCAGGGCAGTCAAAACGGCCCGTTCCAGATTGTCATCGCAGACTCCAACCCTGGCGGGCATGTCTCCGCCAGCACCCCGGCCATCCGCTCCGAGAATATCGATCGGACCCTGGACAGGATAGGCTGCCACGGGCACCCCCGACGATAGCGCCTCAATCACGACCAGGCCGAACGTATCAGTCAAGCTCGGGAATACAAAACAATCGGCTGTTCGATAAGCCGAAGCCAATTCTTCACCGGCCATTGCCCCCATGAAATGGGCCTCGGGATACAAACTCCGGAGACGCTCAAGATCCGGCCCATCGCCAACGATCACCTTCGAACCAGGAAGATCGGCATTCAAAAAGGCTTCAAGGTTCTTCTCTGGCGCGACACGGCCTACATTCAGCAGGATCGGGCGAGGCAGATTGGCAATTGCGGCGTGTAGTTCGCCTATTGGATGGAACAACCAATGATCGACACCACGTCCCCAAGGCTGGACCTGCGTAATTCCGCGCTCCCGCAGCTCTCGCTCAAGGCTCGGCGTAGAAGCTAGCACAGCGCGGCTAGAGCGATGAAATCGCCGCATGACCGGCCAGAAGACATCTTCACTAAGGCCCGTGCGAACTGCTGCATACTTCGGGAACTGGGTGTGGAACGCAGAGGTGAATGGAACATTGTGCGACTTGCACCAGCCGCGCGCACTCCAGCCGATCGGCCCTTCCGTCGCAATATGGACAATATCGGGCCGGAACCGGCCCAACATCCGGCGCGTAGTAAAGCGCGGGGCCATTGCCAAGCGGATCGAGGCATAGCCCGGCATCGGCATGGTCGTGAAGTTCTGCGGTGTAATCAGTTCAACTTCATAGCCGCGGCGGTCTAGTTCGGCGACGGTTGCGGCGAGTGTGCGGACAACGCCATTCACCTGTGGAAACCAGGCATCGGTGACAATCGCAATCCTCACGCGGCATACTCCTCGATTAGCAGTTCCCCTGCATCGCTCGGTACCGCGCTTTCATCGCCCCAGTGGACGATCCGCATCGCGCCATCTGCCTCTTCAACAAGAGCAGTGCAACTTTCGACCCAGTCCCCGTCATTGTAGTAGGTTATGTTGCCAATCTGGCGGATCTCGGCGCAATGGATATGGCCGCAGACGATCCCATCCATGTTCCGGTCAGCAGCTTCATGCGCCAGCGCCTCTTCAAAGCTGCTGACATAAGCAACCGCATTCTT
Source organism: uncultured Novosphingobium sp. (assembly GCA_963923805.1). Classification (GTDB taxonomy): domain Bacteria; phylum Pseudomonadota; class Alphaproteobacteria; order Sphingomonadales; family Sphingomonadaceae; genus Novosphingobium. The sequence goes on from CAWUNP010000020.1 coordinate 3,420, forward strand.
GACCTTGCGCTTCATGTGCGCAGCAAGCGACCAATAGGGTAAGCGCAGATACTTACGTACCGCGTTGATCAACACGTTGGCCCTGAGCAGGATACGGTAGGCAAGGTCGCCCAGAAACGCGAGCCAGCGGGCGTAGAGCACCACGGTATCGAAGCTGTCGCCGTGTGTGACCAGGAGGCGCCGCCCGTCTGCCGTGCGGTGCACGGCTTCAAGGGCGATTTCGATGCCGCCGAGACTCATCCCGGCGTAGTCGCGGAACATCTCATCGTGGTTGCCGGCGACCAGGACTACACGCGTACCCCGGTGCGCCATTTTCAGGACCCGACGGACGACTTCGTTATGGGCATCCGGCCAATACCAACCGCTGCGAAGCCGCCAGCCATCGACGATATCACCCACAAGATAGAGTGTCTCGCATTCGATCGAGCGGAGAAAATCGACCAGCATGGCGGCGTTGCAGCCGCGGGTACCCAGGTGCACGTCCGAAACCCAGACGGTGCGGTAGCGCCGCTTGGGACGAAAGCCTTTCGGATCGGGACCAAGCAGCCAGGCTGGGACAGAACTGCCCCCGCCCCGACTGTTATTGCCATCGATACCCAATTCAAGCTGATCAGACAGTCGGTCGCGTACGAGCATGGCCCATCTCCATCCCTACCCTAACCAGACCTTGCCATGGCCAGGTTGCGCAGGTGTGACGGGACCGAGTCAGTTTCGTTACAGTCAGATTTTCTTGATAACCGGCTTTAGGGAAAGATGGTCAGCCAGCAGCTTAAGGTCCTTCTCGACCACTTCGGTAGCTAGCGGCAAGGCCGCTGGCGCAAGCGAGAGAACGAGATTGTCATCCTCTGCGACCAGCTGAGCACTGGAGAAAAGCTGCGGCGCAAGTCCGGTCAATCTTCGACAGAGCCGAATGCTAAGACCCCATGCAATTGCCTGACTGACCGCATTTGGATCGGCGAGCATTTCGATATCGATGGGAATTTCACGATTGACGTTGGCCAGCAGGCAGGCGGCCAGCATGGCGCGACCGCCTCCACATAACCCGATCCAACGCTTGTGAAGCGCCCAGTCGACCACGGTCACGCTGCGGAGATTGGGTTCGATCTGCTGCGAAGCGATCGCCAGGATTGTAGCAGACAGCCGCAAATTCTCCTGTTCGTGATCGTGTGACCCGACCACGTTTGCCGTCCAGCCAGCGATCATGGTGGCAACCGCCGGTGAGGCGCCCATGGGTTCCGCAAAAGCGCGTACACCGGCTGCAAACGGATCGGATCGGCGCTGCGCTCCTGGCAGCTCGTTGAAAATCAGCCCTTCTCGCAAACCCCAGCCAGAAAAGACCACCGCGTCAGGCTTAGTTGTCAAGATAAGGGCAGCCAGAAGTGCGGCCGTATCGGGCAAGGCCGCCAGCCGCGTAGGCGAAACGCCAGGTACGCCGGCCAGTACTGAACTACGTTGAAGCTTGCGACATAGTGTCAACAGTGCGGCTGGCTCCATGGCCAAGCCATGTGGATCATCGATCGGCGAACCGATCATGTGCTGGTGATAGCGGGCGAGTGCTCGCAGCGAACCACCAACCAAGTACAATGTCTCCCCTGGCGCGCACCGACTGCCCGTCTCTTCGATCAGCTTTTCAACCTTGCGCTTGAACTTGGCGGCCCCACTTTTGCGCAAGGCTGGCAGACGCAAGGTACCGAGCGGCAGGCTGCTGCCGTGCTCATATTCGGTCCCGGCAATGTGCACGAGTTCAAGACTGCCGCCGCCAAGGTCAGCAACCACGCCCTTGGCAGCAGGAAAAGCCCCGGCAACGCCTGCCGCGCTAGTCAGAGCCTCTTCCTCACCTGAGATCAGCCTTGGAGTAAGGCCCAAAGCTGACACTCGATCAAGGAACTCTTCGCCATTTGCGGCGTCGCGAACCGCGGCAGTGGCAACGGCATGAATGCGCATCACACCGCGCGCGCGCAGTAAAGCTGCATATCGCCCCAATGCGGCAAGAGCGGTCACCATCGCCTTTTCGGCAAGCATTCCATTTTCCGCCACGCCCTTGCCAAGCTTGGCGGCAACCTTTTCGTTCAGCAGTTCAATTGGCGCGCGGGCAGGGCCGCCAAAAATGACGAGCCGAACGGTGTTCGAACCTATGTCGATCACCGCCTGCTCGTCCAAGCCGGTCCGGCTTGAAGTCTTTCCGCGCAATCCCATTGATGCCCCCTCAGGCCGCGCCGCGCCGAAGCGCCAACTTCGGCACCTTGTGTCCGTTGGTCAATGCCGCACCACGGCCCGAAAGGGACGGGTTCGTCATGAAGTAATTGTGAAGGTTAAAAGGTTCGCCGACCTTGCCGACCCGACGATAACTGCCAGTCGAATGCAGAACCCAGCTTTGTTCGGTATCAATCAGGTTGGCAACCATCACCTGATCCAGAACCTGCCTATGGACGGTGCGGTTGCGGATCGGCACCAGTAGCTCCACGCGTCGATCAAGATTACGCGTCATCCCATCCGCCGATGAGATGAATACTTTAGCCTTGGTGCTCGGCAATTGCTGGCCGCAGGCGAAAGCCCAAATCCGGCTGTGCTCGAGGAAGCGGCCGATGATCGACTTGACGACGATATTATCAGATAGGCCCGCAACGCCCGGTCGGAGACAGCAGATCCCGCGAACGATCAGGTTAATCTGAACTCCCGCCTCGCTGGCAGCGTAAAGGCGGTCGATCAGTTTCGGGTCGGTCAGTGAATTAAGCTTTGCCCAGATCATCGCCGGTTTCCCGCGCCGTGCGTTCTCGGCCTCGGCATCGATGCAATCGTAAAGCATCTCGCGCATGCCGATCGGCGAAAGGGTGAGCAGCTCCGTTCGTTGTGGCTCTACGTAGCCGGTCACGAAGTTGAACAACTTTCCTGCATCCCGCCCGACCTTCGGGTCGGCCGTGAAGAAGCTCAAGTCGGTATAGGTTCGCGCCGTTACGGGGTGATAATTACCGGTCCCGAAATGACAGTAGGTCCGATGGACCTTACCTTCGCGGCGGACCACCATCGAGACCTTGGCGTGGGTCTTCCATTCGACGAAGCCATATATAACCTGGATGCCTGCGCGCTCAAGCTGGCTCGCCCAGTGCAGGTTCTGCTCTTCATCGAACCGGGCCTTCAATTCCACTACGGCAGTCACGGCCTTGCCGGCCTCGGCAGCTGCAATCAGGGCAGCAATGACCGCCGACTGCTTTCCTGCCCGGTAAAGGGTTTGCTTTATTGCCACCACATCTGGATCGGATGCGGCTTGCCTCAAAAAATCGACCACCACCTCGAAGCTCTCGTAGGGATGGTGAATGACAATGTCTTTCTCACGGATTGCGGCGAAGCAATCGCCATCATGCTCGCGAACACGTTCCGGATAACGGGGACTATATGGCTGGAACTTAAGGTCGGGCCGGTCCTCATCGACCAGCGCACCCAGACCTCCGATCCCGATCAGACCGGGCGTCTTGAGGACCATGGCGTGATCCAGCCGCAATTTCTCGCGCAGGAGCTGCTCGACAACAGGATCAATGTCTCCCTGCAACTGAAGCAGGATTACGCGACCGCGACGACGGCGCTGAATTGCAGTCCGGAAATATCGGACCAAATCTTCAGCGTCTTCTTCAACTTCCAAGTCGCTGTCGCGCAGCACCCGAAAAACGCCATGCCCCAACACCCGGAAACCGGGAAAGAGCAAGGCGGCGTTACGGCAAAGCAAATCTTCGATGCTGATATATACAGCCTGTTCACCGGGAAGGCGTATGAAGCGCGGCAGTGCCTGCGGGATGAGCACCATCTCCATTACCGGTGCTCCATCGCTGGATCTGACCAGCGGGAAAAGGATGCCCATCCCTTGGTTGGCAATGAAGGGGAATGGGTGAGCCGGATCAATCGCCTGCGGCGTAATTATCGGAACGACATGTTCAACAAAGTAGTCGCGCAACCAGCGTGCTTGGGCAGGCCCCAGTCGTTTGCCATCGGCCAGCGCGATACCCTCTTCGGCCAGCAGTCCGCGCAATTCACGCCAGACATCCTGCTGGGCCGTCTCCAGTTCCGACACCGCATCACGCACGGCGGCAAGTTGCTGAGCAGGGGTCATGCCATCGATCGATACTTCCTCGATTTGGCGCCGGACCTGACCAGCCAACCCAGCGACCCGCACCATCATGAATTCATCAAGGTTGCTACCCGAGATGGAGAGGAAGCGCAGTCGCTCTAGCAGCGGATAATCTAGGTTGCAGGCTTCCGCTAGCACGCGCAGGTTGAACGAAAGCCAGCTAAGTTCACGGTTGAAATAGCGCTCAGACGCAGCAAACGCCGCTATCTCAACCAGCGAACACGGCGCCCCCGTCATTTAAAAAACCTAATCCCGCAAACTGCTGAGGGCGATGTTGGCAAATTGATGTTACGGCTTGGTTACGACCTAGCGATCAGGCACGAACTATGCCTAGCCCAGCGTCGCTGCGCGCGATCCTCCATTGGCTGATGGTATGCGCCGTGTATCGCTTGCTGAGGATATTGCTTACAGCGACAAAACTCGCGTGGCCCTCATCGCGGGCCAAGATTACGCGGACGTAACCTGGGTGGAGGTTATCTGTCCAAACCACCTCAGGATTGTGCTCGGCAAAGGAAGCGTCAAGTTTCGCGGCAGTCGCTTGATCAAATCCGCTTTCGACAAAATCCCCGGGAGAGGTAATGCCCGAGGTGCCCAGCTCAATGCCCATCGGCTGTCCTGCGGCGTTGGCGAGACAGTTGACCCAGAAGCTGTGGCTATCGCCGGTCAGGAATACAAGATCCTCCACTCCCGCCTCGCGCGCCTGTTTGTAAAGCCGTTCGCGCGCCCACTCGTAACCGTCCCAGGTGTCGGTATAAAACGGCAAGTTCCACTGTCCCTTCCACGCTAGATCAACCGCAGCCGACAGCGGCTGGCTCTGCGTTGCGGGGTCAGGGATCAGTCCCAGCCGGACAACATCAGGGACGCGGGTGCGGGCGATTGGCATCGGATTGCCGATCAGCCGCCACGGCTGATTGAGCTGCTTCGACTGAGCCCAGGCGGCGGTCAGGTCTGCCTCTAATTCACTCGCCAGCATAGTCCGGCCGATAGCACCAAAGGTGTCGCGCTCCATCTCATGGGCAGCAGCATGGCTCGTGATAGTCTTGCGATAGGGCTCGTAGTCAATCTGTCGGGCGCGAGCGGTGTGCCTCGTTTCCAGCGTCGAGAGCGTTGCAAGGTCGCCGAATACCCATGTCCGCCAGAACTGCATCCGAGTTCGCCCCGGCCCGGGTTCGCGGACCGGCATCCACTCGAAGTAAGCTTGGATTGAAGCGGCACGCCGATCGCTCCAGCCACCTTCTTTGTCGGCCTGGTGATTTTGCGCTCCGCCAGTCCAAGGGTTGTTGGCACTTTCGTGATCGTCCCAGCAGGCCAGCATCGGTTTTGCCGCATGCATGGCCTGCGATCCGGCGTCGGTCTTGTATTGGGCGTGGCGGGTCCGATAGTCGAACAGCGATACAATCTCATTCGCCGGCTCGTGAACGCGGCCGATCCGCCGGGAAATGTCCCCGCCCCAGCCATCCGCGCCATATTCGTAGATGTAATCGCCAGTGTGTAGGACAAAGTCGACCGCAGCGTCGCGTGCAATCGCATCATAGGCATTGAAATAGCCGAACGCGAAATTGGAGCACGAGGCCAAGGCAATGCCGAGACGCTCGACCCGACCCACCGGTAAAGTGCGGGTCTGACCAATTGGCGATGTCACGCCTGCGGCGCGAAACCTGTAGAAATAGCGCCCGCCCGGCGCCAAGTCCTCTGCCAGAACCTTGACCGTGAAGTCATGATCAGGTCCGGCAAGAACACTGCCCTGGCGCACAAGCCTCGCAAATCTTGGATCGCTAGCCAGCTCCCACTCGACTTGCAGTGACGCGGGAACGGTTACCCGCGTCCATAGCACCACGCTGGTCGCATCAGGATCGCCGCTGGCCACTCCGTGGCGAAACACCTCAGTCTTGTCGCTAGCCGCCTCTGCCAGCGCCGGAAATGTTGCGACTGCTGCAGTTGCCGAGATGGCAGCCAAGGTCGTACGGCGGGTAACAGTCACAGGCTTGCGCATCGGCAGCTCCTACGGACGATCCGGCTGCTGGCTTGCCGCACATGCCGCCAATCGCGAAGATCAAAAGCGGGGCGGGACAAATCTTTTCCCGCCCCAAGGTCAGGGAACCCGATCCAGATCAGAACCCAGCCTTAAGTGTAACAAAGAATTGCTGCGGCGCGCCTACCAGCAGGGTCTGGCGATCTCCGCTGTTACCAGTCCCACCAGAATTGATCGTACCGAGGTACTGCTGGTCGAACAGATTGGTGGCATTCAGCTGGACTTCAATTCCGTCAGCCACGCGATAGCCAATCGAGGCGTCCACGATGGCCCGCCCCGGTACCGACTGATCATTGGTATAGGTAAAGAACCGCTTGGACATGTAGTTCACACCAATACGGCCAAACAGCGGGCCCTGATCATAGGTCAGTTCGCCACGCAGCAGATGCTTTGGCGCGTCCACAACCGCTTTGTCCTTAATTGCTGCCAGCAGAGCGCCAGACAGATTGAGGACATCATCGCGGTAAGTCGCATCGGTGTAGCTGTACGAGCCAAACAGGCCGAAGCCGCGGCCCAGTTTCACATCGCCCACCGCTTCAAACCCGACGGAACGGACCGCACCCACGTTTTGCAGCACTGATGGGCTACCCACAATGCTCGGGCCGCTGGCCGCAGAAAGCAGACGGTTCTTGAAGTTGACCAAGTAGACGCCGACCACCCCGTTGAACGTCGGGCTGTTGTAGCGTGCACCCAGTTCATAAGTGTCCGAGGTTTCTGGCTTTAGCGTGCCAACAATGGCATCGAAACCAGTCTGGTTGGTCGAGAACGGGCCGGTCGTCGTGGCCGAAGCGAAAGAACGGGTGGCCTGGGTAAAGCCGGCGAAGAGTTCAGCATTACCGCTGAGCGAGAGGTTTGCACCGATATGCGGCTGGAACCAGTCGGTCACATCGATCTTCCCCTGCGGGAAACTGGCCGCAACCACAGCTTTCGCCGCATTGCTGACCTTGAAACCCTTCCAACCGAGATTGATCTTCACCTGGCCAAGATCAATCCGGTCTTCGACGAAATACTGCAGCGTGTCGGTATCGAAATCGAATTCCCACTGCGTGTAGAACGGGTTCTTGGGGTATTCACGGAACGAGCGACCGGGGTTAGTCCGGCTTGCAAGATCATAGAAACGGCGAGCCTGGTTGAAGCTGTTGGCTTCATACCCTGTCTC
>CAWUNP010000021.1:0-10669 GCA_963923805.1 uncultured Novosphingobium sp.
CTGGTTTGCCGCCCGGATCGGCGGGGGACAATTCCTGCTGGTGAGCCGCGAACCGTGCAGCCGTGAGCGCTGGCAAGTGCTGGTGGCGCAATTGCTGGACGTGCTGGCCCGGCCGATCGGGAGTGCAGCGGGAACGCTGCGCCCAAGCCCCAGGGCAGCCATGCTGCGCGGTCTGGCCGGAGAGGGCGCGGATTCGATCCTTGACCGGCTGGCACATACGCTGGACCGGTTGCTGGTCCAGCCGGGGCGCCGGATCGTCTGGGCCGATGGCGAAGGGGCCCGCCCCGGGCGCAGCGCGGTCCAGCTCGAAGCGGATCTGCTCCAGGCGCTCGATCGCGACGAAATCGAAGTGGTGTTCCAGCCGCAATACAGCTGCGCCACCGACCGGCTGACCGGTGCCGAGGCCCTGGCGCGCTGGAACCACCCCACGCTGGGGCGGATTGGTGCCGGCGGCCTGTTTGCAGTGGCCGAACGAAGCGATCACGTGGCGCAGCTTTCGCGCCATATCGCGCGGCTGGCGCTGGGCTCTGCGGCGGACTGGGCGGGGGACTTGCGACTATCGCTGAATGTCACGCCCAATGATCTGGCGGCGCACGATTTCGCCGCAGTCTTTACCGGGCTGTTGGATGATTGTGGCTTTCCGGGGTGGCGGCTGACGCTGGAAGTGACGGAGCAAGTCCCGCTCGCGGATGTCGCCACGGCCGGTGGGGCCTTGCAGGACTTGGCCGCCCGGGGGATCAAACTCGCGCTCGATGATTTCGGCGCCGGGTTCTGCAACTTCCGTTACCTCAAGCTGCTGCCGCTCCACATCCTCAAGCTGGATCGTTCGATGATCGAGGGCATCGTTGCCGATAGCCGTGACCTTGCGGTTCTACGGGCGATCCTGGCCATGGCCCGGTCGCTGGATCTGGCGGTCGTGGCCGAAGGCGTTGAGAACGAGGGGCAGCGCCTGCTGATTTCGGCAGAAGGGTGCCAGTCCTACCAGGGGTTCCTGCGCTCCCCGCCGCTCGATGCTGCGGCTTTCCTGCGTCTGGCCGGCGGCTGACCCTTACTTGGCCTTGCGCGCAATCGCGCTCAGGCCCTTGGTCAGCTGGAACAGGCCGTTAAGCCGCGCGGCCGGATCGCCCCAGGCGCGGTTGACCACCAGCTTGCTGTCGGGGCGCAGCTTGACGGCGCCATTGAGCCGCTCGGTATAGGCGATCAGGCCCGCCGGATCGACGAACTGATCGTTGTGGAAGCTGACCAGCGTACCCTTCGCGCCGACATCGATCTTGGCGATGTTGGCCACGATCGCCTGCTGCTTGATCTGGATCAGCTTGACCAGGTTGGCGGTCGCGGCGGGTAGGGGGCCGAAGCGGTCGATCATTTCGGCCGAGATCGATTCCATTTCGGCCAGGTCCTCGGCATCGTTGAGGCGGCGATAGAGCGCCATGCGCACGGCCAGATCCGGCACATAGTCTTCCGGGATCATGATCGGCGCATCGACCGTGATCTGCGGCGAAAGTGCATGGCGTTCCTTGGCAAGGCCCATGTCGCCCGCCTTGGCCGCCAGGATCGCGTCTTCCAGCATTGATTGGTAAAGCTCGAACCCCACCTCGCGGATGTGGCCGGACTGTTCGTCGCCCAGCAGGTTGCCGGCGCCGCGAATGTCCAGATCGTGGCTGGCCAGCTGGAAACCGGCCCCCAGGCTATCGAGATCGCCCAGCACCTTGAGCCGCTTTTCGGCGACTTCGCTCAGCTGGGTGTCGGCGGGGGTCGTCAGATAGGCATAGGCCCGCAGCTTTGACCGGCCGACGCGGCCCCGCAGCTGGTAAAGCTGGGCCAGGCCGAAGCGGTCAGCACGGTGGATGATGATCGTGTTGGCGCTCGGAATATCGAGCCCGCTCTCGACGATCGTGGTGGAGAGCAGCACCTCATACTTCTTTTCGTAGAAGGCGCTCATCCGTTCTTCCACTTCGGTCGCGCCCATCTGTCCGTGGGCGGTAACGAAGCGCACTTCCGGCACGGTATCGCGCAGCCACTTTTCGATGCCTTCCATATCGGCAATGCGCGGCACGACGATGAAGCTCTGTCCGCCGCGGTGATGCTCGCGCAGCAGGGCCTCGCGCATCACCATGTTGTCCCATTCCATCACATAGGTCCGCACCGCCAGGCGATCGACCGGCGGGGTCTGGATGGTCGACAGTTCGCGCAGGCCGGACATGGCCATCTGCAGCGTGCGCGGGATCGGCGTGGCGGTCAGCGTCAGGACGTGGACATTGGCGCGCAGCTGTTTGAGCGCTTCCTTGTGATTGACGCCGAAACGCTGTTCCTCATCGACGATGACCATGCCGAGCCGCTTGAACTTCACCGTCTTGGACAGGATCGCGTGGGTGCCGATCACCACGTCGATCGTGCCCTCGGCCAATCCGTCGCGGGTGGCGGCCGCTTCCTTGGCCGGTACCAGACGCGAAAGGCGGCCGATATTGAGCGGGAAGCCGGCAAAGCGCTCCACGAAATTGCTGTAATGCTGGCGCGCGAGCAGGGTGGTGGGGGCCACCACCGCCACCTGCTGCCCGGCCATGGCCGCCACGAATGCAGCCCGCAGCGCTACTTCCGTCTTGCCGAAGCCGACATCGCCGCAGACCAGCCGGTCCATCGGGCGGCCCGCGCCAAGGTCTTCCAGCACGTCCTCGATCGCGCGCTCCTGATCCTCGGTCTCGGCCCAGGGGAACCGGTCGGTAAACTGGCCATAGCTGGCCTGATCAGGAGCCAGCACCGGCGCCTGCCGCAGCGCGCGCTGGGCTGCTGTCCGCAACAGTTCATGCGCGATTTCGCGGATGCGTTCCTTGAGCCGGGCCTTGCGCCGCTGCCAGCCTTCGCCGCCCAGCTTGTCGAGCGCGACCAGTTCGCTGTCGCTGCCATAGCGGCTGAGGACATCGATATTCTCGACCGGGATGTAGAGCTTGTCGCCCCCGGCATAGGTCAGCATCACGCAGTCGTGCGGCGATTGCCCGACCGGGATCGACTGGAGCCCTTCATACCGCCCGATCCCGTGGTCCATGTGGACCACCAGGTCGCCCGGGGTGAGCGCGGCCAGTTCGGCCAGGAAGGCGTCGGCGCTCTTCTTGCGCTTGTTGCGGCGGACCAGCCGGTCACCGAGCAGGTCCTGTTCGGTAATCAGTTCAAGGCCGGGGTTCGAGAAACCGTTGTCGAGCGGCAGGACCAGCGCCACCGGCACGCCCTTTGCGGCGAGGCCCAGTGCTTCCTGCCAGGTGTCGGCTTCAACCGGCGCGGGCTTGACCGCTTCGCCCAGGATTGCGGAAATGCGGGCGCGGCTGCCGGCAGTGTAGCAGGCAATCAGCGCCTTGCGGCCCTGCGCGGCCTGCCCATTCAGATAGCGCGCCGCCGCTTCGTAGACATTGTCACCGCGGGCGCGCTCCGGGGCGAAGTCGCGGCCCGAAGTGAAGCCAAAGTCGATGACCGATGCGCCGTCCGGCTGGGCGAAGATATCCGCCCGGTGGATCGGCCAGGAGGCTTGCCGTCCGCCCAGTTCGTCTTGCGAAAGGTAAAGCGCATCTGGCTTGAGCGGGCGATAGGAACCGGCCGCCTTGCCCGCGGTATCGGTGCGGGCCGCAAAGTAATCGGCAATGTCGCCCAGGCGTTCATCCGCAGCACCCTGCGCGCTGCTGTCGATCACGATCAGGTCATTATCAGCCAGGTGATCGAACAGCGTCACCATCCGGTCTTCGAACAGCGGCAGCCAGTGTTCCATCCCGGCAAGACGGCGACCGTCGCTGACCGCCTGATAGAGCGGATCGCTGGTGGCATTGGCGCCGAACATCTCGCGGTAGCGGCTGCGGAACCGCTTGACGCTGTCCTCGTCGAGCAGGGCCTCGCTGGCCGGCAGCAGCAGGTGCTGGTCGCGCGTCCCGATCGAGCGCTGGGTATTGGGATCGAACAGGCGCAGCGTTTCCAGCTCATCACCAAAGAAATCGAGCCGCAGGCCGACTTCGAGGCCCGAGGGGAAGATATCGAAGATCGATCCGCGCACGGCATATTCACCGGCATCAACCACGGTATCGGTGCGGCTATAGCCTTGTCGTTGAAGCAGGCCGATCAGGCTTTCGCGGCCGATCTCCATTCCGGGTTTGAGCAGCTTGACCGATTCGCGGATCCGGAACGGGGTCAGCACCCGTTGCAGGACGGCGTTGATCGTGGTGACCAGCAGCTGCGGCCCCTCGCGCTTGCCTTGCAGGCGATAGAGCGCGGCGAGGCGGCGGGCTGAGACCGAGAGGGCCGGGCTGGCCCGGTCATAGGGCAGGCAGTCCCAGCCCGGGAAGGTGATCACATCCAGCTCGGGCGCAAAGAAGGCAGCCGTATCCGCCACGGCCTGCATGGCGGCTTCATCCGGCGCGATGAACACGGCTCGGCCTTTGGCTGCCCGCGCCAGGTCGGCCAGCACCAACGGCTGGGCCCCGCGCGCCAATCCGGCCAGGATGAGGGGCGTGTTCGCCGAGAGGATCTTGTTCAGGTCAGCCATGATGCGCGCAACAACAATTGCCCCGCGGGCCATTTCGAGGCCAACGGGGTGGGAATCGGTAAGGCTGCCTTAGCGCGGGCTTAGCGCCGTGTCAGTGCGGGATTTCGACGTAGTCCAGCTTGCGGAAAGCATCCATCAGCGCGCCGCGATACTCTTCGGGGATGTCGAGCGTGCCCAGCGCCCAGCCCATGATATCGACGTCTTCCTCGTCCAGCAGGGCTTCGAACCAGGCGATCTCTGCTTCGGCCCATTCGCCATGATAGCGATCATAAAAGCCGCCGATCATGTAATCGGCCTCACGCGTGCCGCGGTGCCAGGCGCGGAACTTCAGGCGGCGAAGACGGTCGGAAAGGTCCATATCCCCGCGGTTAAGTCAGCCCGCGCTTGGAAGCAAGCGCCGGGGCTGGCTATAGGGGGAGAGCCATGCGCCCGGATCGCCTCAATCCCCTGTTCGTTTCGGCCGATAGCCTGAAGGGCGTCGGCCCAGGGCTGGCGCGTCCGCTGGAGAAGCTGGGGCTGACCCGGGTGAAGGATTTTGCCTATCACCTGCCGGATCGCTTCGTGCAGCGCCGGGCCGTTGCGAACCTCGATGAAGCGAGCGTTGGCGAACAGATCATCGTTGCGCTGACCCCGATCGAGCACCGCAGCTCTTCCGGGCGCGGGCCGTTCCGCGTGCTGGCGCAGGATGCGATCGGCAATGTCTGCGCCATCAGCTATTTCGGCCGGGCGTCTTACTCGGCCAAAAAGCTGCTGCCGGTGGGAGAGCAGCGCTGGGTGGCAGGGCGGCTGGAGCAATATGGCCAGATGCTGCAGATGGTGCACCCTGACCACGTTGAGGCCGATAGCGCCGTGCTGCTGGGGCAATTGAACGAGCCGGTGTATCCGCTGTCCGAAGGCCTTACACAGGGCCGCCTGGCGGGGTTGGTCGAACAGGCCTTGGGTCATCTGTCCGACCTGCCGGAATGGATCGAGCCGGGGCTGCTGGCAAAGATGCAATGGCCCAGCTGGCGCGATGCGCTGGCGCTGGTGCACCGCGACAACCACGGCAGCGCGCGCGACCGGCTGGCCTATGACGAGTTGCTGGCCAACAGCCTGGCGCTGATGCTGGTGCGGCAATCGAACCGCCGGGAGAGCGGCACGCCGCTGCAGGGCGATGGCTCGCGGCGGGCAAGGCTCAGCCTGCCGTTCCCGCTGACAGGCGCCCAGTCGCGCTCGATTGCCGAGATCGAGGGCGACATGGCCCAAAGCGCGCCGATGCTGCGGCTGCTGCAGGGCGATGTCGGCTCGGGCAAGACTGTGGTTGCGCTTTCGGCCATGTTGATTGCGGTGGAGGCAGGAGCGCAGGCCGCGCTGCTTGCGCCCACAGAAATCCTCGCCCGCCAGCACCATGAAACGCTGACCCGGTTGGCGGCAGGCACCGGGGTTGAGATCGCCCTGCTGACCGGCCGCGACAAGGGCCGCGCGCGCGAGGCGATCCTGATGGGGCTGCTCGATGGCTCGATTGATATGGTCGTCGGCACCCACGCGATCTTTCAGGATGCAGTGAACTATCGCAACCTGGCCCTAGTCGTGATTGATGAGCAGCACCGCTTTGGCGTGGGCCAGCGGCTGATGCTGGCGCAGAAGGGGCGGCGCACGCCGCATTGTCTGGCCATGACCGCCACCCCGATCCCGCGCACGCTGACGCTGGCCCAGTATGGCGAGATGGACGTCAGCAAGCTGGATGAGATGCCGCCGGGCCGCCAGCCGATCGACACCCGCGTCGTGGCGGTGGAGCGGCAGGATGATGTCTTCGCCGCGATCGGCCGCCATCTGGAAACCGGGCAGCAGGCCTATTGGGTCTGCCCGATGGTGCGTGAGCAGGAGAATGAGGATCTTGCCGCCGCCGAAGCGCGCTATGCCGAAATGCAGGCGCGGTTCGGGGATCAGGTCGTGCTGGTGCATGGCCAGCTTCGCCCGGAAGTCAAAGATGCGGCGATGGAGCGCTTCGCCCGCGGCGAGGCCGGCTTGCTGGTCGCCACCACGGTGATCGAGGTGGGCGTGGACGTGCCCAACGCCACCCTGATGGTGATCGAACAGGCGGAGCGTTTTGGGCTGGCCCAATTGCACCAGCTGCGCGGGCGCGTGGGGCGGGGCAGCGGCAAGAGCACCTGCCTGCTGCTGCGCGGAGCCAACCTGTCCGAAACTGCGCGCGAGCGGCTGGCGCTGATGCGCGAGACGCAGGACGGCTTCCGGCTGGCCGAAGAAGACCTGCGCCTGCGCGGCGGCGGTGAGCTGCTCGGGACCCGGCAATCGGGCGACACGCCATTCCGCGTCGCCAGTCTGGAGCAAATCCAGAAACTGCTGCCGCTGGCGCACGATGATGCCCGTCTGCTGATGGAGCGCGATGGCGGATTGACCGGCGAACGCGGCGAGGCTGCGCGCCTGTTGCTTTACCTGTTCGAACGCGATTGGGGCGTCCAGTTGCTGCGGGGTGGCTAGGCAGTCCTAGGTCCAGCTTTCGGAACGGGTGGCGAGCGGTCAGGGTTGGGTCAGCTTGCCAAGACGGATTTTCCCGATGAATGCTTTGCCCCGTGCCGCCCGACAGCTGGGCTATGCCGGTCTGTTACCACAGGTCCTCTGCGCGCTTTACGTGATCGATGGCGGTAAATGGCAATGGACTGCCCAGGCCGTCGCCTTTGGCTATGCGGCGCTGATCTTCAGTTTTCTGGGTGGGGTCTGGTGGGGCATCGCCCTGCTGCGCGAAGAATCGCCCGCATGGATCTTTGGCGCCGCGGTCATGCCCAGCCTGCTGGCACTCGCTGCCTATCTGCCCTGGGTGCTCGGCTGGGAATGGCCGGGTCCATCGCTGATCGCGGTGGGGGTAATGCTGCTGGCTACGCCGCTGGTTGATGGCCTGATCGGATCGCTGGAGCCAGGCTGGCTGGCGCTGCGCCTACGGCTATCGCTGGGCCTGGGCGGCCTGACCACGCTGATTGGCTATTTTGCGATGCTAGGATGATTTGGTCGGGGAAAGAGGATTCGAACCTCCGGCCCCTGCCTCCCGAAGACAGTGCTCTACCAGGCTGAGCTATTCCCCGACCGATCATCGCCCCTCTGAACCGTGAAGCCGGAGGGGCAAGGCAGGAGGGCGCCTATAGATAGCGAAGTGCGGGGTGGCAAGCGGGCAATCGCATGTTTATCACCTTGGCATGGCCACAGCCGCGAATCTCTCCTCCGCAGCCCGCCCAGCGCATTGGGAATGGCAGTATCTCGACCTCATGCGCCAGATCTGGGAGCACGGGGATGAACGGGTCGATCGGACCGGCGTGGGGACGCGTTCGGTTTTCGGTACACAGATTCGTTTTGACCTGTCCGGCGGGGCGATGCCGCTGGTCACCACAAAACGGGTTTACTGGAAAACGGCGGCCCGCGAATTCCTGTGGTTCCTGACGGGCGAGACCAATATCCGCCCACTGGTGCGGCAGGGCGTCAAAATCTGGAACGAATGGCCGCACGCCAATTACGTGAAGGCCACGGGCGAGGCGATTTCGGTCGAGGCCTTTGCCGAACGGATCGCCGCAGACGCGGAATTTGCCGCGCAGTGGGGGGATCTGGGCCCGGTCTATGGCAAGCAGTGGGTCGATTGGCCGGTTTATGAGCCTGCTGGTGCCGGCCTGTTTCGCCGGGGCGAGGGGATCAACCAGGTGGCGCAGGTGGTCGATAGCCTGCGCAATAATCCCGGCAGCCGCCGCCACATTGTTGAAGGCTGGAACGTGGCCGAGCTTGACCAGATGTCGCTGCCGCCATGCCACAAGACGTACCAGTTCCATGTCGGCAACGGCCGGCTGAATTGCGCGCTCTATCAGCGCAGCTGCGATGTTGCGCTGGGGCTGCCGTTCAACCTGTTTGGCGCGGCGCTGTTTACGCGGCTGCTGGCGCAGCAGTGCGATCTGGAACCCGGCGAGCTGGTCTGGATGGGCGGAGATACCCACCTGTACCTGAACCACGCGGAGCTGGTGGAGGCGCAGTTGGGCCGGACGCCCGCAGGTAATCCTACGATGGCGATCACCCGGCGGCCCGATTCGATCTTCGGCTACCGGATCGAGGACTTTGAGGTGCGGGACTATGCCCCGCAGGCGCACATTTCCGCGCCGGTTGCCGTCTGACCGGATAGTTGACGCTGCCAGCGCTTTGAAATAAAATAACGCTCACTTGGAATAATCCTTCCGGCATGGACGGAAGGGGGAGAGCGCAAAGGATGGCCACCGGACCCGATCCTGCGAAGACCGCGCGCGGCAATCTGCCGCCGCTGCAGCTGCACGTGCCAGAGCCGAACTTCCGGCCGGGCGATCCGGTCGACTATTCGTTCCTCGATATCCCCCCGGCCGGGGCCTTGCCACGCCCCGATGAAGGCTGTCCGGCGGCCGAAACGGCGCCGCTCTGTTCCGGCATGGTTCGGGTGCTGGGTGATGATCACCGGGCGGTGGGGGCCTGGGATCCCCGGCTTGATCCGGAAACGCTGCGGCGGATGCTGCGCGACATGGCGCTGACCCGCGCTTTTGATGACCGGATGTATCGCGGCCAGCGGCAGGGCAAGACCAGCTTCTACATGAAGTGCATTGGCGAAGAGGCGACCGCGATCGCTTCAACCTATGCCTTGGCCTCCGATGACATGGTGTTCCCGTCCTATCGCCAGCAGGGCGTGCTGATCGCGCGGGGCTATCCGCTGGTCGAGATGATCAACCAGATCTACTCGAACAAGGCGGACAAGCTGAAGGGCCGGCAGCTGCCAATCATGTATTCCTGCCGCGATCACAACTTCTTCACGATCAGCGGCAACCTGGCGACGCAGTATCCGCAGGCGGTTGGCTGGGCCATGGCCAGCGCGATCAAGGGGGATAGCCGGATCGCCACGGCCTGGGTGGGCGAAGGATCCAGCGCCGAGGGCGATTTCCACGCGGCGATGACTTTTGCGGCGGTTTACAACGCGCCGGTCGTGCTCAACGTGGTCAATAACCAGTGGGCGATCTCCAGCTTCTCGGGCTTTGCCGGGGCAGAACGCAGCACCTTTGCCAACCGGGCAGTGGGCTATGGCATCGCCGGGATCCGGGTGGACGGCAATGATGCCCTGGCCGTCTATGCCGCTACCCGATGGGCCGCCAACCGCGCCCGCGCCAATGGCGGGCCGACGCTGATCGAACACTTTACCTATCGCGCCGAAGGCCATTCGACCTCCGACGATCCCAGCGCCTATCGCTCTGCGCAAGAGCGGGATGAGTGGCCGCTGGGCGATCCGATCATGCGGCTGAAGCGCCACCTGATCGCGCTGGGCGAATGGTCGGTCGAACAGCACGAGGCGATGGACGCCGAACTGGTCGATCTGGTCAAGGCGGCGACCAAGGAGGCCGAAAAGAACGGCATCCTGGGCCACGGCCTGCACCATCCGTTCCACACCATGTTCGAGGACGTCTACAAGGACCTGCCCTGGCACCTTAAGGAGCAGGCCGAGCAGGCGATCCGTGAACGCCAGATCAAATGGCCCGAATGGAAACCGGAATGACCGAGGCCGCTACCACCACCACGCGCCGCCTCAACATGATCGAGGCGATCAACGACGCGCTCCACGTAATGATGGCGCGCGATTCCAATGTCGTCGTGTTTGGCGAGGATGTTGGCTATTTCGGCGGCGTATTCCGCGCCACGGCGGGCTTGCAGAAGCAGTTCGGCAAGCACCGCGTGTTCGATACCCCGATCAACGAATGCGGCATCATCGGTGCGGCGGTGGGCATGGGGGCCTATGGCCTGCGCCCGGTGCCGGAAATCCAGTTTGCCGACTATATCTATCCGGGGCTGGACCAGCTGATTTCAGAAGCCGCACGGCTGCGTTATCGGTCGGCGGGCGAATTCATCGCGCCGATGACGGTGCGTTCGCCCTTCGGCGGCGGGATTTTTGGCGGGCAGACCCACAGCCAGTCGCCCGAGGCGCTGTTTACCCACGTGGCCGGCCTCAAGACCGTGATTCCCTGCACGCCTTATGATGCCAAGGGGCTGCTGATCAGCGCGATCGAGGATGACGATCCGGTGATTTTCTTTGAACCGAAGCGGATCTACAACGGCCCGTTCAACGGCTATTACGACAAGCCGGTGGACTGTCTCTTATACACA
>CAWUNP010000022.1:0-10240 GCA_963923805.1 uncultured Novosphingobium sp.
TTGCAATGGCGGGAATCGACTTGGTTGAATCCTGCTGTAATAGGCTGTCGCTCGTGACCATGATCTATCCGCTGCTCCGCCCCGCGCTGTTCCTGCTCGATGCCGAGAAGGCCCACCGCCTGACGATCGACGCGCTGAAGCTGATGCCGCACGGCGGGCCAGCCCGCGCCGGCGCCTTGGCGACCGAAGTGGCCGGGATCGCCTTTCCCAATCCGCTGGGCATGGCGCCGGGCTTCGACAAGGATGCCGAGGTGCCCGATGCCGTGCTGGGCCTGGGCTTCGGCTTCACCGAAATCGGCACGGTGACCCCGCGCCCGCAACCGGGCAATCCGCAGCCGCGGCTGTTCCGGCTGAAGGAAGACCGGGCAGTGATCAATCGCATGGGCTTTAACAACGGCGGGCTGGAGCAGGCCCGCGACCGGCTGGCGGCGCGCAAGCGGGTCGGCGTGGTTGCCGCCAATGTTGGCGCGAACAAGGATTCGGGTGACCGGATTGCCGATTATCTGGCCGGGATTGCCGCCTTCCGCGATCTGGCCAGCTATATCACGGTCAACATCTCGTCCCCCAACACGCCGGGCCTGCGCGACCTGCAGGGCGACAAGGAACTGAATGACCTGCTCTGCGCCATCGCGGCCGAGCGGCAGGCCGGCGATCCGCCGGTCTTCTTGAAAGTTGCGCCCGATCTTGACGAAGCCGCGCCGGGCCGAATCGTCGAAGCGGCGATCAAGCATGGCATCGCCGCGCTCATCGTTTCGAACACCACGATTACCCGGCCGCCGCTGAAGTCCGCCCATGCCGGGGAAGGTGGTGGCCTCTCGGGCGCGCCCTTGCGCGACCTGGCGCAAGCCCGGCTGCGCGATTTCCATGCCGTGGCCAAGGGCGCAATCCCGCTGGTCGGCGTGGGCGGCATCGCCTCGGCCGAAGACGCCTGGGCGCGCATTCGCGCCGGGGCCAGCCTGGTCCAGCTCTATAGCGCGATGGTCTATGAAGGACCGGGGCTGGCGCGGCGGATTACCCGCGGGCTGGAGCGGCTCATGCGGCAGGACGGGTTCACCAGCATTGCCGAGGCGGTCGGAAGCGAATAGCACTCTCTCCATGATCAAGTTTCGCACTGCCGCGCTGGCCGCCTTCGCCCTGACCACCGTCGCGCCGCTCGCGGCCAAGATCCCCGCTCCTGCCGCCTTCGAGAAGGGCGTGGTTTCCGCCGCCGATCCCCGCGCGGCCGAGGCCGGGGCCGAAATCCTGCGCCAGGGCGGCAATGCCACTGATGCGGCGCTGGCAGTCCTGCTCGCGCTCACCGTGGTTGAGCCGCAAAGCTCCGGCATTGGCGGCGGTGGCTTTCTGGTGCTGGACGATGGCAAGGGACACCTCATGACCCTCGACGGGCGCGAAAAGGCACCGAAAGCGGCCACCCCGGACTGGTTCAAGGTGGGTGACCGTTACCTCCCCACCGCCGAAGCGATCCCCGGCGGGAAAAGTGTCGGCGTGCCGGGCAACGTCTCGATGATGGCCGAAGCGCATCGGCTCCACGGCAAGCTCAAGTGGCAGCAGATTTTCCAGCCGGCGATCCGCCTGGCGCGTGATGGCTTTGTGGTGTCCGAGCGGCTTACCGCTTTCCTCGATCGCTTTCCCACCACCGGCGCGCTGAGCGAGGAGGGCCGCGCGCTTTACTATCCGGGCGGCAAGCCCGTTGCCGCGGGCACGGTGCTGAAGAATCCGCGCCTCGCCGCGTTCCTTGAGCGCCTGTCGCGCGAAGGGACCAAGGCGTTCTATTTGGGCCAGAACGCCGCCGCGATCGTCAAGGCGGTCAACAATGCCCCGCGAAACCGCAGTGCGATGACCCTGGCCGATATCGCCTCTTACAAGGTCAAGGCACGGCCGCCGGTCTGCACCAGTTACCGCAAGTATCGCCTCTGCGGCATGGGCCCGCCCAGCTCGGGCGCGACCACGGTGTTCGGCGCGCTGGGCGTGCTGGAGAAGTTTGACCTGCCCGCCATGGGCAAGGATTCGCCCACGGCCTGGCACCTGATCGTTGAGGCCCAGCGGCTGGCCTATGCCGATCGCGAACGGTACCTCGCCGATCCGGACTTTGTCGACGTGCCGGTCGCCGGTTTGCTCGCCCCCGATTACCTTGCCGCGCGGGCCCAGCTGGTCTCGACCGAGCGGTCCATGCCCTCGGTCGCGCCGGGCAACCCGGCGGGCGTGAAGGTGGCGCTGGCAGATGGGCCGAAGCAGGTGGAGAACGGCACCTCGCACTTCGCGGTGATTGACCGCAACGGCATGGCCGCCACCCTGACCTCGACCATCGAAAGCGCCTTTGGTTCGGGGCTGATGGTTAACGGCTATTTCCTCAACAACGAGCTGACCGACCTGTCGATCGTGCCCGAGGTAAACGGCAAGCCGGTGGCCAACCGCGTCGAAGGCGGCAAGCGTCCGCGCAGTTCGATGGCGCCGACGATCGTCTATGGTCCGGATGGCAAGGTTAAGCTGGCGGTTGGCGCTGCCGGCGGCGTGACGATCCCGGCGCAGGTGCTGAAAGCGATCATCGCCGTGCTCGACTGGAACCTGCCGGTCGATCAGGCGCTTGCCCTGCCGGTGATCTTTGCGCCGGGTGGCAACACTGTGTTCGTGGAAGGCGGGACCGATCACGAAAAGCTGATCCCGGTCCTGAACAGTCTGGGTCATCAGGATGTCCGCCTGCGCGAACGCAGCTTCAAGGCCAATGCAGTTGAAGTGCGCGACGGCAAGCTGGTGGGCGCGGCCGATCCGCGCAGCGAAGGTGAGGCAGCGCAGCAATAGGCTGGCAAAACTGCTAGGCTTGCTGCCTTTGGAAAGCTTGCCTAGGGCGTTTGGTCCTTAGGGGAAGGGTGCTGCAAAGAGGGGCAGTGCAATATGGATATTGGTGATTTCCGGGCGGCCCGGAACCTGGTCGAACTGTTTCTGAAGCGCGCTGACGAGAAGGGCGAAGCGCCCTTCCTTTCGGCCAAGCGCAGCGGATCATGGCAGTCAATCACGTGGGCCGAAGCGGCGCGGCAGGTCTGCCTGCTGGCCGAAGCCTTACGCGCCATGGGCCTCAAGGACGGCGACCGGGTGATGCTGGTTTCCGAAAACCGGCCCGAATGGTGCATCGCCGATTTCGCGATCATGGCGGCCGGCTGC
The DNA here is from genome assembly GCA_963923805.1 of uncultured Novosphingobium sp. GTDB lineage: Bacteria > Pseudomonadota > Alphaproteobacteria > Sphingomonadales > Sphingomonadaceae > Novosphingobium. Next base: position 3,160 of record CAWUNP010000022.1, read on the forward strand.
GTGACCGTGCCGGCCTATATCACCAACACCGAACGCGATCACCTGCACGTGCTGGAAAATTCCGGCGCGCGGGCAGTGATCGTTTCGGATGACAAGCTGGCCAAGCCGCTGCTCCCGGGCGTGCTCGCTTCGGGCCAGGCCGGCTTCGTGGTCGGGATCGAACCGCTGCGGATCGCCCAGACCGGCCAGTTCGAATATCGCGACTGGGGCAATCTGTTGACCGGCGATGCCGCCAAGGCCCGCGCCGCGATCGACAAGCGCGTGGCCGGGATCAAGCGCGAGGATACCGCCTGCATCATCTATACCAGCGGCACCGGCGGCAGCCCGCGCGGGGTGATGCAACACCACGGCGCGATCCTGTGCAACGTTGATGGCGCGGCGCGGATCCTGTCCGAAGACTTCGGCTGGGATGACGAGGTGTTCCTCAGCTTCCTGCCGCTGAGCCATGCCTATGAACACACCGGCGGGCAAATGCTGCCGATCGGGATGGGCGGGCAGATCTACTATTCCGAAGGCCTCGAAAAGCTGGCCAGCAATATCGAGGAAGTGCGCCCGACGATCATGGTCGTCGTTCCGCGCCTGTTCGAAGTGCTGCGCACCCGGATCATGAAGCAGGTCGAAAAGCAGGGCAAGGTCGCCAACTTCCTGATGGGCCGCGCCCTGGCGATCAGCGCGATCAAGGGCCAGCGCGAAGGCAAGGGCCGCCTGCGCGACAAGCCGATGGACCTGCTGCTCGAAAAGTCGCTGCGCCCCAAGATCCGCGCCCGCTTTGGCGGCCGGATGAAGGCCATGGTTTCCGGCGGCGCGCCGCTCAACCCCGAAGTCGGCACCTTCTTCGAGGCGATGGGGCTCAACATGCTGCAGGGCTACGGCCAGACCGAGGCTGCCCCGGTGATCAGTTGCAACCGCCCCAAGGTCGGCCTCAAGATGGACACGGTTGGCCCGGCGATGGAGGGGGTCGAAATCAAGATCGCCCAGGATGGCGAGATTTTGGTCCGCGGCGAACTGGTGATGCACGGCTATTGGCGCAACGAGGCCGAGACCGCCCGCGTGCTGAAGGAGCCGGAGGGCGAACCCGGCGCCGGGATCTGGCTGCACACCGGCGATGTGGGCCATATCGATGACAAAGGCCGGATCGTGATCACCGATCGCAAGAAGGACATGATCGTCAACGACAAGGGCGACAATATCTCGCCCCAGAAGGTTGAGGGGATGCTGACGCTCCAGCCCGAAATCGCCCAGGCGATGGTGGTGGGTGACAAGCGGCCCTATGTCGTCGGCCTGATCGTTCCCGATGCCGAATGGGCGCTGGAATGGGCGCGCGCCCAGGGTGAGAAGTTTGACTTCAAGGCCCTGCAGGACCTGCCGGCCTTCCGTTCGGCGATCCGCACTGCGATTGACCGGGTCAACCAGGACCTCAGCGTGATCGAGAAGATCCGCCAGTTCACCTTTGCGGACGAAGCCTTCGCGATCGAGAACGAGGAAATGACCCCCAGCCTGAAGATCCGCCGCCACAAGCTGAAAGAGCGTTATGGCGACCGGCTCGACGCGCTTTACAAGGGCTGAGGCAGCGGCTGGACAGTCCCGCGCGGGCTAGGCTGCTGCTTGCTCAACCCATTCGGGATAGAAGCTCGGCTCCCGGCATGACCAGGCCGGGGCCGTGGCAGCCGCTTCGCTGAGCGACTGGAGCAGATGCTTGCGCCGATCCGGGCGGATGTGGGGCAAGGCGGCGGCCCCGCAGAAGGCACCGGGCAGGAACGGACGGACGGCGGCACCAAGCAGGCGCTCGTAGAGAAAACGATAGGCTGAAAAGCCCCCGATCCGGTCCTGGGCCAGATCAAACGCGCTGATCCGCAACAGCTGGCCCATGAACTGTTCGAGCCCGGCAAGGTCCTGCTCGGCCGGAATTGCGCCGCGCAGGGCCTGAAGCGCCTGATAGGCCAGCTGCTGCTCGCGGATTGCAGCCGCCTCGGCGGCATCGCGGGCCCACAGCGCGATCGCATCATGCCGACCCAGCCCGACATCGAGGCTGCGCTTGATGTAACGCTGTTCGCAGGGCGTGAAGCTGGCGAATTCGCGCAGCTCGGCAATGGTCAGCGATGCAGTTCCGGTCTTGGCCATGATCAGCCCCTTTCACAGGGGGCAAGTCATCACAGGATGGTTATGATCCCGTTAAGCCTGATGCCTAGATCAATCCTGCCAGCGGACTGGAAGGATCTGCATATTTGCGGGTCGCCATGCGGCCGGAAAGATAGGCGTGGCGACCGGCTTCGACCGCCAGCTTCATCGCCCGGGCCATACGGATCGGGTCCTTGGCCTCGGCAATGGCGGTGTTCATCAGCACTCCTTCGCAGCCCAGCTCCATCGCCACGGCCGCGTCTGACGCCGTGCCAACCCCGGCATCGACCAGCACCGGTACTTTCGCGCCTTCCACGATCAGCCGGATCGTCACCCGGTTCTGGATGCCCAGACCCGAACCGATCGGCGCGCCCAGCGGCATGACCGCAACCGCGCCGGCATCTTCCAGCTGCTTGGCTGCGATCGGATCGTCGGTGCAATAGACCATCGGCAGGAAACCTTCCTTGGCCAGCACTTCGCAGGCGCGGATGGTTTCGACCATGTTGGGATAGAGCGTGCGCGCCTCGCCCAGCACTTCCAGCTTGACCAGATCCCAGCCGCCCGCCTCGCGCGCCAACCGCAGCGTGCGGATCGCGTCCTCGGCGGTGAAGCAGCCGGCGGTATTGGGCAGGTAAGTGATCTTCTTCGGATCGATGAAATCGGTCAGCATCGGCGCCTTGGGGTCCGATACGTTGACCCGCCGCACCGCGACCGTGACGATTTCTGCACCCGAAGCCTCGACCGCGGTGGCGTTCTCGGCAAAGTCCTTGTACTTGCCGGTGCCGACGATCAGGCGTGAGCGGAAGGTCCGCCCGGCCACGCTCCAGGTGTCTTCGGGGGTATGATCACCCCCGCCAACGAAGTGGACGATTTCCAGCACGTCACCATCGGCCAGCGCGGCCTGGGCCAGGGTCGAGCGCGGGACAATCTCGCCATTGCGTTCAACCGCAACCTTGGCCGGATCGAGTTCAAGGCTGCGGACCAGATCGGCCACGCTGCCGGGGGCGGCGCGGCGCGGTTCGCCATTGACGGTGAGGGAAAGCTGCTGGGTCATCACCAAGCGCAGATAGCGCTCAGTGGCTCAAACGCAAGTTGCGCCAGTGCGCCCAGGCCAAGAGCGAGACTCCGGCAATGGTCAGCAAGGCCTCGGCCGTGCCGTGTCCGATAAACAACGCGATCGCCATCAGCGCGAGGCCGGCGGCCCCGACCTGCAAGGGACGGGGATCGCGATGGCGGACCACACCGATCACCAGCGTCACCGCGCCAACCGCAATCGCCAGCGCCAGGCCGACCCGGTGAATCACCGGCGCGAGCAGGAATTCTCCGCCCAGCCCAAGCCCGGCAACCAGCAGCAGCCCGGCCAGGCAATGCAGCATGCACAGCCCCGACAGGAGCACGCCGAACCGGTCAAGCCGGCCGCGAATCGAGAGCAGGGTATCGCGCATCAGAGGCTCTATATATGTAATAACATTACATCTCGCAAGACGGCCTCAAAAGCCCGCTTGCGCTTTTGCGCGCGGCGGAGCAGGGGCCACGCTCATGACTGCTGCCTCTCCCCGGCCCCTGGCGCTTGCCCGGTGGCTCTTCGCCGTTGCCGCCCTCGTGGTGTTCATCGTCGCCGTTGGCGGGATCACCCGGCTGACCGAATCCGGGCTTTCGATCACCGAATGGAAGCCGGTATCGGGTGTGCTGCCGCCGCTTGATGAGGCGCAGTGGCAAAAGGCCTTCGATGATTACAAGCAGATCCCGCAATACATCGAAGTGACCGGCCCGGCCGGGATGACCCTGGCTGACTTCAAGTTCATCTTCTTCTGGGAATGGGTCCATCGCCTGATCGCCCGGATCATCGGCCTGGCCTTTGCCCTGCCGCTGGCCTGGTTCTGGATCCGGGGTGCGATCCCCAAGGGCTATCACGGCCGGCTGCTGGCGCTGCTGGCACTGGGCGGACTGCAAGGCGCGGTGGGCTGGTGGATGGTCTCATCCGGGCTCAGCGCCGATGTCCGCGTCAGCCACTTCCGGCTGGCCACGCACCTGCTGGTGGCGCTGTTCACCCTGGGCGGACTGGTCTGGACCGCACTGGACCTGCGCGCGCTGGCGCGGAGCGAGGAACGCGCCCGGCTGGCCCCCTTCACCGTGCTCGCGCTGGCCGCGCTCGCCTTGCAGCTGTTCCTTGGCGCGCTCGTCGCCGGGATGCGCGCCGGTTATGTTGCCGGGGCCGGCTGGTTCAACTGGGACGCCTGGCCGCTGATGCAGGGCCGGTTCGTGCCGGACGGCATCGATTGGGCCGGTGGCAAGGTCCACGCCTTGCTCAACGATCCGTTCCTGACCCATTTTGTCCATCGCTGGTGGGCCTGGGTGGTCGTGGCGGTCCTGGTGGTGATGGGCCGCAAATTGCGCCCGGTCGACCGCCGCGCCGCGATCGCGGTCCATTCGGCTTTCGGGATTCAGGTCCTGCTGGGCATCGCCACGGTGATGAGCGGTGTGGCGCTGTGGATCGCCGTGGCGCATCAGCTGGTCGGCGCGCTGCTGGTTGCCAGCACGGTCTGGGGGGCGCACGCACTGGGCCTGAAACAGACCGTCAGGGCTTGACGGATCTCCGCACACCTGCGTGAATACCCCGTGAAATCAACGGGGTGGGCAAGGTGACGGCAGAAAATCCTCATCGGGCGCAGGCGTGACCATGCGGGCAATCCTGCTGGCCGGCTTCGCCGCAGTGGCTCCGGCCGTTGTTGCGGCCAAGCCTGCCACCCAGGTTGAGGCCGCGGCGTTTCAGCCGCCGGAAGGACCGGTCATGATCAGCCGCAGCGTGGTGCGCAGCCTGATCGATGGCAAGGAAGTCCGCGCCACCCGCCGTTATCTGGTGTGGTTTCTGCGCGAGGATGACGGGTGGCGGATCGATGGCGAACTGCGCGATGTCACCATCGACGTTCCGCCCCTGCTGGAACAGTTCGCCGAACTGGAACGCAACCGGGTTGAGCCGGGCTTCTTTCCGATCTTTCTGGATCGGGCTGGCCGGATCAGGACCCGGCAGGGTCCGCCGATCGGGGATGCCTCGCGCGCGCGCGGTCGCGCTGGGAGAAATGATGATCGCCGGGGCGCTGGTTTCAACCAATGCCCGCAATCAGGCCACCACGATGCTGACCCAGGTGGTCATGGCCGGCAATGGCGGCACGGCCTGGCCGCTGGACATCTTCAGCCCGGCCCACGCCGATACGGTTGAAACGCGCGACATCGCGCTGCCGGACGGGAGCCGCGGCTCGATCGATATCGCCATGCGCAGCGAAGGCACGACCCCCGGCGGCCTGCCCACCCGGGTCGAGCGGACCGTGACCACCGATCTGAGCGGGACCAAGCGCGTGTCTCGTGAAACCTGGACCTTCGAACAGGTCAAACCCTAGTGCGGTATTATTTTACCTCTCTGTAGCGCCGCAGAATGCTTGACTTTCCGGCCCTGATCCTCGATTGGGCCGCCTTCCCGCGGTGCCAGAAGCGATTCTGCGCGGCGTGTAAATCAGGGATTTGACCTTTTTTCAGAAAGGGAGTGGCCATGAAGGCGCTTTCCAAGGTCACCCGGTCGATCAAGCCGGCCGAGGTGGAAAAGAAGTGGCATCTGATCGATGCCGAAGGACTGGTGGTCGGGCGTCTCGCCGTGATCATCGCCAATCATCTGCGTGGCAAGCACAAGCCCAGCTTCACCCCGCACGTTGACTGCGGCGATCATGTCGTCGTGATCAACGCCGGCAAGGTCAAGCTGACCGGCAACAAGCTGAAGAACAAGACCTACTACAAGCACACCGGTTATGCCGGCGGCATCAAGGAAGTGACCGCAGCCAAGGTGCTGGACGGCCGCTTCCCCGAGCGCGTGCTTGAAAAGGCTGTTGAGCGCATGATCCCCCGTGGTCCGCTGGGCCGCGCCCAGATGCGCGCCCTTCACCTCTACGCCGGTGCCGAGCATCCGCATGCGGGCACCCAGCCCGTCGCGCTCGACGTCGCTGCCATGAACCGCAAGAACAAGGTGGGTGCCTGATGTCTGACACCACGCTCAACGATCTGGCCGATCTCGGCGCTGCCGCCGATGTTGCCACCCCCGCCGCTCCGGCTGCGCCGCTCCGCGAAAAGGAAGTCGACGCCCAGGGCCGCGCCTATGCCACCGGTCGCCGTAAGGACGCCGTGGCCCGCGTCTGGATCAAGCCCGGCTCGGGCAAGGTCGTCGTCAACGGCCGTGACCAGTCGGTCTATTTCGCCCGTCCGACCCTGCGCCTCGTGATCGACCAGCCGTTCCAGGTTGCCGACCGCGCCGGCCAGTACGACGTGATCGCCACCGTCAAGGGCGGCGGTCTTTCGGGTCAGGCCGGTGCCGTGAAGCACGGTATCGCCCAGGCCCTGGCCAAGTTCGAGCCTGCCCTGCGCGGTGCCGTCAAGGCTGCCGGCTTCCTCACCCGCGACAGCCGCGTGGTTGAGCGTAAGAAGTATGGCCGCGCCAAGGCCCGCCGTAGCTTCCAGTTCAGCAAGCGCTGATCCTGGATCGCTCAGGTATTGCAAAAGGGGTCGGCCGCAAGGTCGGCCCCTTTTTCATTTCCGATCCCCAAACGATGGACCCCCGATGGAAAAGCACGCCCCGCTAGCCGCCACCCCGGCGCGCATGATGTTCGCCGGCCGGATCGGCTGGCTGCGCGGCGCGATGGGCGCCGGACTGGCCATTGCCCTGACCGCTCTGGTCAGCCGGATCGCCATGGGCAGCGATCCCGCGCTGCCCTGGCTGATCGCCTCGATGGGGGCATCGGCCGTGCTGATCTTCGTGCTGCCCGCCAGCCCGCTGGCCCAGCCCTGGCCGGTCGCCGGGAGCCATCTCCTTTCGGCGAGTATCGGCCTGGCCATCCACGCCCTGTTCGGCGCGACCTGGCTGGGCGCCGGGCTGGCGGGCAGCACGAAGATCAGCACGGCCGATGCCCCCATCGAGGCG
>CAWUNP010000023.1:0-10236 GCA_963923805.1 uncultured Novosphingobium sp.
TACACAAGGAGTATCGTCGGCAGCGTCAGATGTGTATAAGAGACAGGACCACATCGCCCACGGTCTTGGCCCGCTCCGGCTTCTTGAGCCGCATCGCGATCCGTTCCAGCAGGGTCTCGATCCGCGGGTGGGTATCCAGGATCGTATCGTCCAGCCCCCAATCGGCGGCAAAGCGCCGGTTCCACAGCTGCAGCTTGCCGTCCGGCGCGAAGACCGCGATCGATTCAAACAGGCTGTCAAAGGTGGCCGTGCGGGTGCGCAGCAGGGTATCGCGGTTGGCCGAAAGGCGCAGCTGTTCGGTCCGGTCCTCGGCGATCAGCAGCAGCCCGCCATCCGGCTGCGGCTGGGCGACCACGCGCAGGTGGGTGCCATCGGCCAGGGTCCAGGCCTCTTCCTGCGCCGCGCTGGCGAGGAACCATTCGGCCTTCTCGCGCCGCCAGGCCGGGAAATCGCGCGCCTCTGGCACCTTGCCGCCATCGCGGGCCAGATCGAGCAGCCGCTCGAACGGCGAAGGATCAACCAGCACGGCCGGCTTCAACCCGAAGATCCGCAGGAACGGCTGGTTGGCAAAGGTCAGCTGGCGGCGCGCATCAAACTGGGCCACCCCGGCCGAAAGCTGGTCCAGCATCGATCGCTGGGCTTCGCGGAAGGCACGGAAATCGCGGCCGAGCTGCTCCATATCCTCGATATCGATCGCATAGCCGGCGATCCCTTCCTGCCCCAGCGGCAGGTCGGACACGCGCAGCGAGCGCCGCTCGCCCTTGATGGTCGCGGCGACGATCCGTTCGATCGGCAGGTTCTTGCCCGCGGCTTGCAGGGCCACCTGCCGGGCCGAGAGGCCGTCGACACTTTCGACCAGTTCCACCCCATCAGCCACGACCTGCCGCGCATCGTCACCCGCCACGGCCTCGACATAGGCCGAATTGACCAGCCGCAACTCGCCATCGGGGCCGCGGAACCACATCGGCATCGGCGCGGCCTCGATCAGGCCAACCAGCGCGGCGAAATCTTCCTGCGCGCGGCGGGCTTCGTCGCGCAGCTGGACCAGCTCGCTCTCGCTATCCGAAAAGTCGAACACCCAGACCAGCGCCGCGCCGCCGGGGGAAATCTGCGGATCGGCCAGATGACCGCGCAGCGCGAGGCTACGCTTGGAGCCCTTGGGCGTGATCACCATGCGGAACGGGTTGGCCGTGCGCTGGCAGCGCCGCACCGCGTCGCTCAGTTCGCGCAGTTGCTCGTCGGTCAGCCCGCCGCCGCCGCCATCGATCCGGCCGCCGTCCAGCTCGGTCAGGAACTGCGGGACCACTTCGAGGCCCAGCCAGTTGGCCAGCCGCTGCGGCGCCTCGATCCGGCCGTCGGCGCGCACCAGCAGGGGAATCGCCGGGCTTTCATCCACCATCCGCGCCAGCCGCTTGGCCTGCCGCTGGCCAGCTTCGGCCCGCTTTTCGCGCCCGCGCGCCGCCAGCACGGCCCAGGCCGCTGCCACGGTCCAGGCCGAAAGCAGCAGCCCGATCAGCACCAGCGCGGTCGGGGTCAGTGTCATGGCTTCCAGCTATGCGGCGTAGCGATCTAAGGCAAGTGGCTCCTCCCCCTTGATGGGGGAGGAATACCGCAGCTTGCGGCATGCCGCCTAGCGGAGGTCAGGTGGGGGTGCGTTGGCGAGCGTCCGCGACGGCGCGCAACACCACCCCCATCCAGCTACGACCAGGTGCCTGCAGCGCCAAGTCTTCGGATCCTTCCCCATCAAGGGGGAAGCAAAGAGGATGGCTTAGTAGCGGTAGTGGTCCGGCTTGAACGGGCCGGTCTGCGAAACACCGATGTACTTGGCCTGCTTTTCGTTCAGCTTGGTCAGCTGGACGCCCAGCTTTTCCAGGTGCAGCGCGGCGACCTTTTCATCAAGGTGCTTGGGCAGGACATAGACTTCGTTCTTGTACTGCCCGCTCTTGGTGAACAGTTCGATCTGCGCCAGCGTCTGGTTGGTGAAGCTGGCCGACATGACAAAGCTGGGGTGGCCGGTGGCGCAGCCCAGGTTCACCAGGCGGCCCTTGGCCAGCACGATGATCTGCTTGCCGTCGGGGAATTCAACCAGGTCGGTGCCCGGCTTCACTTCGGTCCACTTGTAGTTGTCGAGCGCCGAGATCTGGATTTCGCTATCGAAGTGGCCGATGTTGCAGACGATGCTCATCGGCTTCATCGCCTTCATGTGTTCGGCGGTGATCACGTCTTCGTTGCCGGTGGCGGTGACGAAGATGTCGCAGCGCTTCACCGCTTCTTCCATGGTGACGACTTCATAGCCCTCCATCGCCGCCTGCAGCGCGCAGATCGGATCGATTTCGGTGACCATCACACGCGCGCCGCCCTGGCGCAGCGAGGCGGCCGAACCCTTGCCGACATCGCCGAAGCCCGCCACGCAGGCCACCTTGCCGGCCAGCATCACGTCGGTCGCGCGGCGGATCGCGTCAACCAGCGATTCCTTGCAGCCATAGAGGTTGTCGAACTTCGACTTGGTGACGCTGTCATTCACGTTGATCGCGGGGAACGGCAGCTTGCCGTCCTTGGCGATCTGGTAAAGCCGGTGGACGCCGGTGGTGGTCTCTTCCGAAACGCCCTTGATGTGCGCAACCGACATGGTGAGGTAGCCCGGCTTGCGCTTCAGGAAGGCCTTGAGCGCGCGGCAGAACTCGATTTCCTCGGCATTGCTCGGCTCGAACAGGTCTTCCCCGGCTTCGACGCGGGCGCCCCACAGCGCGAACATGGTGGCATCGCCGCCGTCATCGAGGATCATGTTGGCGGTGCGGCCGGTGCCATCGTCCCAGTCAAAGATGCTGCCGACATAGTCCCAGTAATCGGCCAGGCTTTCGCCCTTGATCGCGAAGACCGGGATCCCGGCAGCCGCGATCGCGGCGGCGGCGTGGTCCTGGGTCGAGAAGATGTTGCAGGTGGCCCAGCGCACTTCGGCCCCCAGCGCGACCAGCGTTTCGATCAGCACCGCGGTCTGGATCGTCATGTGCAGCGAACCGGTGATCCGCGCGCCCTTGAGCGGCTGCGATGCGCCAAATTCCTGACGCAGCGCCATCAGGCCCGGCATTTCGGTTTCAGCGATGCGGATTTCGGCGCGGCCAAAATCGGCAAGGCCGATGTCGGCAATGGCGTAATCGTGGGTCTGGGCGGCAGTGGCCAAGGGACTTCTCCTGAAGGTCAGGGCGCCCGGCCAAAACGGCCAAAAGTGGCGCCGATCATGTCACCGCCCTTACCCAGTCCGCTGTGGCGAGGCAAATATAAAGATTGCTTTATATGGATACCTGCGCCGCGCGGTTCGGCGCGCAATTGCCCGCCGGGCGGCCCACCGGGGTGCCGCTTGGCAAAAATGCCATCGGCCCGCCGAATTAACCATCGCCAGCCGTTGCCCTGCCCGCTTCACCACCTATATCATCACCACAATTCCCGCCCCTTCCAGACAGGAGAGACACGATGACGATTGCAGTTGGCGATAAGCTGCCCGACGTAAAGCTGGTCAAGGCCACCGAAAACGGCCCCGAAGCGGTGCAGAGCGCCGATTACTTCAAGGGCAAGCGCGTGGCGCTGTTCTCGGTTCCGGGCGCCTTCACCCCGACCTGCTCGGCCAAGCACCTGCCGGGCTATGTTGATCATGCCGCCGAACTCAAGGCCAAGGGCATTGACGAAATCGCCTGCACCGCCGTCAACGATCCCTTCGTGATGGGCGCCTGGGGCAAGGCTTCGGGTTCGCAGGACGTGGCCATGCTGGCCGACGGCAACGGCGATTTCGCCAAGGCCGTGGGCCTGACCATGGACGGCTCGGGCTTTGGCCTGGGCCTGCGCGGCCAGCGCTTCTCGATGGTGGTCAACGATGGCGTGGTCGAACAGCTCCACGTCGAAGCCCCGGGCGAGTTCAAGGTGAGCTCGGCCGAACACATGATCGAAAACCTCTGAATTGCTTAAGGCTGGCACCGGCAGCGCCGGTGCCAGTCCGCCTCCTTGGGATCACCCCGGCAGGACATAGGTCACCACGGCCTGCCCCACGATATTCGCCGGATCATCCTGCCACAGCCGGCAGTTGACCGTGGCCAGCCGCTTGCCCAATTTGAGCAGCACGGCATCGCACCACACCGTCTGCGGCTGCACCGCGCGCAGGAAGCTCATGTTGAGATTGCTGGTCACGGCCATGGCCACCGGTCCGATATGCGCCAGGATCACCGCATAGGCTGCACGATCGACCAGCCCCATCTGGGTCGGGCCGGAAACGATCCCACCGGGCCGCAGGTTGCTGCTGTCGGGCTCCAGCGCCAGCCGGACAAAGCCCGGCTCGATCCGCTCAATCCGACCCAGCCGGTCATGATCGCCCACCGGGAAGACCTTGACGAAAAAGTCCGCCAGTTCAGCGATCGCCATTACCGGCGTCATTCTGGCTCCCCCGCAATTCACCCGTGTTCATAAGTCGAGAGCGACCGGGCCGACAATGGCCAAGCTGTCGGTCGGAAGCCGTCTGCAGTTGGCGGAAGGCGGGCAGACACCCTCTTGCGATAGGCGCCGCACCAAGCCATCACTTCGGCCGGGTCAAACCAAATGGGGGATTGTTATACCATGCGCCTCGCCGCCAGCCTGTTTCTGCTCGCCACCACTGCCCTGACGCTGTCCACACCGGTAACCGGCCAGGAAAAGCGGCCCGAAGCCGGCAAGTCCCACAAGGAAACCATGGTGGCAGAGGTTGAGCAGGCCTGGGTCAAGCCGCCGGTCGAGGAAGCCAGCGCGGTCAGCAAGGGCGTGGCCACGGTGCGCGGCGCCAAGATCCCCTACACCGCCACGGCCGGCACGCTGACCATCCGCGATGATGATGGCAAGCCCACCGCCAGCCTGTTCTACACCGCCTATACCAAGGATGGCGGCGGCAACCGCCCGGTCAGCTTCTTCTACAACGGTGGCCCCGGTTCGTCCACGGTGTGGCTGCACATGGGCAGCTTTGCCCCGGTGCGGGTGCAGACCAATGATCCGGTCTATGTCGCGCCCTCGCAATATGCGCTGCGCCCCAACCCCGACAGCCTGATCGACAAGACTGATCTGGTCTTCATCGATGCGATCGGCGCGGGCTGGTCGCGCCCGCTGGGTGACAAGACCGGCAAGGATTTCTGGGGCGTCGATCAGGATGCCGATGCCTTTGCCCGCGCGATCATGCGCTATGTTGCCAAGAACAACCGCTGGAACAGCCCCAAGGTGCTGTTCGGTGAAAGCTATGGCACGCTGCGCTCCGGCGCGGTTGGTGCGCTGCTGGAACAGCGCGGGATGAGCCTTGACGGGATCGTCCTGCTTTCCACCATCCTCAACTATGGCGTGCGCCAGCCCGGCTATGATCAGAATAGCATGATCCTGCTGCCAACCTATGCCGCCACCGCCTGGTATCACAACCGCGTGCCCGACCGCCCGGCCAGCCTGGAGCAGTTCCTGAACGAAGTCCGCGCCTTTGTCGCCGGGCCTTATGCCGCCGCCCTCGCCAAGGGTGACGATATCAGCGCCGAGGAAGCCAGGCAGGTTGCCGGGCAGATGGCGCGCTTCACCGGCCTGCCGGTCGATTACCTGCTGCGCGCGCGCCTGCGCGTTTCGCTGGGCCACTTCCAGACCGAGCTGCTGCGCGATCGCGGGTTGGCAACCGGCCGGCTCGACACGCGCTACCTGCTGAACGTGGCCGATGCCAATGCCGACAGCCCTGAAGACGATCCGGCCAGCACCAACATCACCGGCGCCTATATCGCCAGCTTCCAGGACTATGCCGCCCGCACCCTCGGCTACAAGACCGATATGCCCTACAAGCAGTCAGCGCGTGACAGCTCGTTCGATTGGGATTGGCGCCACCGCGCCCCGGGTGAACGCGGCGCGCAGACGTCGCCCAACACCGGGGTGGACCTGGCCTATACCATGCGCACCAATCCGCACATGAAGGTCCTGTTCCTCAATGGCTACTTCGATGCCGCCACCCCATTCTACAGCACCGAATACGATGCCGCGCACCTGGGGCTGACGCCCGAACTGCGCAAGAACATCGCGTTCAAGTATTACCAGAGCGGCCACATGATCTATCTCAACCCGCAGGCCCTCACGCAGATGCATGATGATCTGTCGGCCTGGTACGATAACGCCACCAAGCGGTAAGCCTGCTGGTCCCCGGCCCTGCGCCGGGGGCCGTCAGTAGCCCATCAGGCTCAGCACTTCCTTGCGGCTGCGGTGGTCATCGAGGAAGCAGCCGAGCAGGCGGCTGGTGACCATGCCCACCCCCGGGGTCTTGACCCCGCGCCCGGTCATGCAGCCGTGCTGCGCCTCGATCACCACGGCCACGCCGTGCGGCTGGAGATTGTCCCAGATGCACTGGGCCACTTCGGCGGTCAGCCGTTCCTGGATCTGCAGGCGGCGGGCATAGCCGTGGAGCACGCGGGCCAGCTTGGAAATGCCGACCACGCGGTTCTTGGGCAGATAGGCAATTGCGGCCTTGCCGGTGATCGGGGCCATGTGATGTTCGCAGTGCGACTGGAAGGGAATATCCTTCAGCAGGACCAGCTCGTCATAGCCGCCCACTTCCTCAAACTGTCGCGAGAGGTGCTGGGCCGGATCCTCGCCATAGCCCTGGCAATATTCCTTCCACGCCCGCGCGACGCGCGCCGGGGTATCGAGCAGGCCCTCGCGCTGCGGATCATCGCCTGACCAGCGGATCAGCGTGCGGATTGCTTCCTGCACATGGTCCGGCACCGGCAGCTTGCCGTTCTCGTCCAGCTCGTGATCGCATCCCATCATCAAACCTCCAGTCGCGGGCGGCGCAGGAAGCTGCCGCGGCGAAACAGTCCCTGGCGCTTGCTGATCGGCTCGAACAGTTCTTCGGGCCGCTCCGGGTCAAGCAGGGCATTATCGGCCACCGCTCTCTCTGTTTCGGTCAGGGGACGCAAGGCAAAAGGTTCAAGATACTTGCCCCGCCGCGGCGCGTTCCCGATCAGCGCCAGCATCGAAGGATCGCGCGCCAGCGCCGCCTCAACCTCGCGCCGCGGCAGGCCCAGGTGCTCGGCCAGCAAGGCATGACGCAGCTTGGTGATCCCGGCACGGGCATGGCCGTTGCCGGGCCGCGCGGCATCGATGAACATGTCGCATTCGCTATCCAGACCGAGCGACCGGTTGTTCATGTTGGCCGAACCGATCCGCAGGATCTCGTCATCGACGATCATCGTCTTGGAATGGACATAGATCGGCGTGCCGGCTGCATTGTGCGGCACGAAGATCCGGAACCGCTGGCGATGATCGACCTCGCGGATCGCATGCGCCAGACGCACCCGCGCCCCGTCCATCGCCACCACTTCCAGCCAGCCTTCGGCCGTCAGCGGATTGATCAGCACGATTTCCGGCGGATCGGGCTCCGCCACACGGCGGGCAATCGCCTCGGCAATCACGCGCGAGGCAAAGTACTGGCTTTCGGCATAGATGAACCGCTGTGCGCGGGCGATATGCTCCAGGAACAGCGCCTCGATCTCGCGCACTTCGCCCACCGATTTCCACTGCGAACGGGTCCGGGCGATGCCCAGCTCGACATCCGTGAAATCCGCCTTGAGCGCGGACGGCCAGGGGCTGGTGATCTGCGGCGTGCAGAGCTTCATCGGTTTGCCCCCGGCCTGCTGCCACCGCTCCCGCCCCAGATCACCCAGGGCGGTTGCCGCATCGCCCTCCACCATCAGCGTGAGATCGTGCCACGGCCCGAACAGCCGCGGTGAATAGGGCAGGCGGCGGCGCAGGTCGGCCTCCTTGTGCTCGGGCGTGTCCCATCGCCCCGCGGTCATGTCGATCCCGCCGCAAACGGCAAAGCGATCATCGATCACCACGATCTTCTGGTGGTGGCTGCAGCCCAGCGGGTGCGCCGAATCGAACTTGAAGTCGATCGCCGGGTTGCGCCACCAGCGATAGAGATCGAGGATCATCGAGCCGCGGAAGATGAACCGCAGCGCCCCGAAATTCCATTTGAGCACCCGCACCTCAAGCCCCTTGGTGCGCTTGCACAGCCAGCTGACGAAGGGCCCCAGCCGCGCCGGATAGGCCAGCTTGTCCGGCAGGTTCCACCAGCGCCGCCCCTGCCCCAGCAGGATCCGCGTGTCGAAATCCCACCCGATCATCATGATCCGCTGCCGCGCGCGCAGCAGCGCCTGTTGCATCAGGGCAAAATAGGGCGCGGCATCGATCACCACGTGGACGCGGCTGGCCCTGGCATAGCGCCAGACCGAGGGAGAATGGGCTGTCGGATCGTCGGCCACAGGCCCTCATAGCTGTTGCAGCGAGGCGGGGCAGCAAAAACCGTGCGGGCAAGGCTTTGGTTCAATTCCGGTCAAGCCTGACCGGCGGACCGTGACCCGCCATGCAGAATGAAGATGCGAACAGTTACGCAGTCGATCTGATCTACTAAGTCGAGCGCCCCCTAGGTCACCCGCTTGCCCTTGCTCACTTACACCGGTCCGGCGGGCAGATCGGCGACAAGACCGGGCGTCAGGACCTGCGGCAGCTCCACCGGCTCGCGACCGGGGGCATACCCCAGGTAAAGCGGCACTCCCGCGCTGCCGCGGGACTTCAGAAACGCGGAGATTTGGGGATCACCCCTGGTCCAGTCTCCGCGCATGATCGTAACGCCATGGCCTTTGAAGCTAGCCTTGACCTCGGCCGATGACAGGCTGGTAGCCTCGTTAACCTTGCAGCTCAGACACCAGTCCGCTGTGAAGTACAGGAAGACTGGTTTGTTTTCAGCCCGCAGCGCAGCCAGACCGCTCGGCGAGTACGGGACAATCCCGGCTGCTGCCTCGGCTGGAGCTGGGCTTTGGGCAGTTGCCGGGAGCGCCAGCCCGCAGATTGCAGCTGCAGCCAGCATCGGCAGATAGACCGGCCATTTAGCCCGATCTGTGAACTGCCGCAGGCCCAGCCACCACAGCCCCATGGCCAGCAAAAGGCCCGCCACAAGCGCCACGGCCATTGCCGAGGCATCGGTCTGCCGACCGAGAATCCAGAGCAACCCTACAGCTGTCAGGAACATCGGAATACTCAGGATCTGGCGCAGCTTCTGCATCCACGCACCCGGCTTGGGCAGCCAGCGCCGCGCCGGTCGGAAGAAGCCCAGCAAGAGAAACGGCGCCGCCAGACCCAGCCCGAGCCCAAAGAACACCGCCATTGCCGCCGGCGCTGGCAAGAGCAGCGCGACTGCAAGCGCCCCCGCCATGAATGGACCGGTGCATGGCGTAGCGATAAATGCGGCCAGCGCCCCGGTCAGCACCGAACCCGCAAACGAGCCTTGCCGGGGATTGACCATTGTCAGCGCAGGCAATTCGAACAGGCCCGCCAGGTTCAACGCGATGCCGAAGACCAACAGCATCAGCAGGCCAATTATTCTTGGATCCTGCAACTGGAAGGCCCAACCCAGCTGGGCTCCGCTGCTGCGAATGATCAGGATGATCGCGCCCAGCAGCATGATGATGCCGATCGCTCCCAGTGCATAGCCCGCGGCATCGCTGCGGGCCTGGCGTTCATCGCCCCCCGCCTTGGCGAGTGCCAGCGCCTTAAGGCTGAGAATGGGAAACACGCAGGGCATAAGGTTCAGCAACAAACCGCCAGCGAATGCGCCCAACAGAGCAAAGGCGAAGGTTGTTGCCTCGAATGCCGGGCTGCCTGCTGGAAGCGCCGCCGCCGGTGTGGCAACGAAACTGATACCGCGCGTAGCCTCTCCACCGCTGCCGCCCAGCCGCAAGACGCCGGTCAGCAGCTTTGGCGGCGGTACCGATCCCGCTTTGAGCGTTACAGAGACGCCGCCTTGGACCTCTGCAAATTTCTGCACGGCGCTTTCCGTCGCGATCATAGATCCATCAAGAAAGACATGGGCCGCTTGGTCCACGCGGCCCGACAAGGGGATGAACAGCGTGATCGACTTGCCCTGCAAGCGGTAGTGCGCGCTCCGCTCTGAAGGCTGCGGCAGTGCGGCAGTGGCCCGGGTGAAGAGCGAAACGACAGTGGGATCGGCCGCGCCATCCCCCGCCGGCAAGGCCAGTGCCAGATCGACTGGATCGGGAACACAGCTGCTCTCTGAACAAACCAGCAGATCCAGCTTGCCATTCAACTGCACAGTGCCGCCCCGCCGAACGGCGGGCAGCCGCAGGCTCTGGAGCAAAGTTATCTGCCCGGTATGCACGTTGGATGCGATCCCGCCGAGTGTGAGCA
>CAWUNP010000024.1:0-10132 GCA_963923805.1 uncultured Novosphingobium sp.
CGATATTGGCAGGGAGCTGTCCGCCCTTGGCTGCGCGGATCACGGCGATGGCCTGACGGGCATTATCGACATCGCGCTGCAATCTGGCCGGATCCCCGCCCTGACCGGCCTTGGCCCGGACCAACTGCTCTTCGCTGGTCTTGAGCGCTTTCAGGGCTTCGCGTTCGGCATCGCCCATCCCCTGTTCCAGACCCTGCTTCTGCGCCTGATTGTTGAAGGCGATCGGGCTGCCGAGCAGGTTGAACACCGCGAAGGTCAGGAAGACTACGAACAGGAACAGCGCAATCGGGCTGACATAGCTGGCGCGCCGCCCGTCGATATATTCGCGGGTCAACCGCCCCGGCCGCCAGGCCAGCAGCGGCAGGGTGCGCCAGATCTTGCCCTCAAAATGGAACACGCCATGCAGCAGGTCATGGAAGAAGGCGCCCAGGGTCTTGTGGACATGGGCCGCCTGCCCGCACGTGTGGCAATGGCTGCCTTGCAACACCGTGCCGCAGTTAAGACAGGCCTGTTCATGCGTGTGGCCAGCATCACGACCTTCGCCATGGCCGGGCTCAACCGCGCGCGCCGCCAGCGCACCCTGAGCGATTTCGCCGATAAAGTCCGTGCCGCTCATCGGTTTCTCCCCAAATCAGGCCTGTTCATGATCTTGTCAGATCAGGTCGGTCAAGTCATCCAGCACAAAACCGTTCGGGAGACTTCGATGCGCCGCCTAATTCTGCCTGTTCTGCTGATCGCCGCTCCGGCTGCTGCCACCACCGGCGATATGTCGGTTGCCACCTTCCTGTCGAAAGCCGATGCGCTGAAGGCCAAGGGGTTCATGGCGCTGGCCTCGTCCGACATGAAGCTGCTGCGCGAAGAAGGCCAGGCCGCCGGCATGGCCTATGGCGCCCGCCTGCAACAGGAACGGGCCGCAGGCAAACCCAGTTCCTGCCCGCCCAAGGGCGCGCGCCCCTCGTCCAGCCAGGTGCTGGATCACCTGCGGACCTATCCCGCCGCCAAGCGCGCCAGCATTTCAATGAAGGCGGCCATGGCCGACTATTTCATCAAGAATTACCCCTGCAGGTGATGCCCTAAGCAAACGGCCCGCCTCCCGATCGGGGAAGCGGGCCGCTGGAAGGCAGCAAGTGCGGCTGGGATCAGCCGTCGTAATCGCCACCGATCGAGGTGTTGCGCACCGGCGCAGCCGCAGTGATCCGCAGGGCTTCAGCCGACTGGCTGAGCGAGCCGATGTCATCCACCTCGTCATCGTCTTCCGGCAGGACCCGCTGCAGCGATGTGATGACGGTTTCCTTGAGCAGTTCCGGACGCACGGTCTGGTCCGCGATCTCGCGCAGGGCGACCACCGGGTTCTTGTCACGGTCGCGCTCGATGGTCAGTTCGGCACCGCCCGAGATTTCGCGGGCGCGCTGGGCAGCCATGAGCACCAGGTCAAAACGGTTCGGGATCTTGTCGACGCAATCTTCAACGGTAACGCGCGCCATCGGGCACTCCAGTACATGAATTTCGGGAACGCCGGACTGTTACTGGCGCAGCGATTCGCAAGTCAAGAAAAAAACATTTAAATCGTTGCAATTACAATGTTATTTGTAAGTCTCGTAACCACGCGAATCGGAGGCGAGATTGCCGAATTTGGTGAACTCGCTCTGGAAGTGCAGATAGACATTCCCGGTTGAACCATGGCGCTGCTTGGCGATGATCACGGTCGCCTTGTTCACCACTTCGAGATGGCGCTGCATCCAGGCGTCATATTTGGCGATCACATCCGGCGGACTGGTTTCAGATGGTTCATCGGGCTTGGCCGCGTTGTGATAGTATTCCTCGCGGAAAATGAACCAGACCATATCGGCGTCCTGCTCGATCGAGCCGGATTCGCGCAGGTCGGCCAGTTGCGGCCGCTTGTCTTCGCGGCTTTCCACCGCACGACTGAGCTGGGACAGCGCGATCACCGGAACTTCCAGTTCCTTCGCCAGCGTCTTCAGGCCACGGCTGATTTCGGAGATTTCGTTGACCCGGTTATCATTGGCCCGGCCCGAACCCTGCAACAGCTGCAGGTAGTCGATCACGATCAGGCCGATGTCATGCTTGCGCTTGAGCCGGCGGGCGCGGGTCCGCAAGGCCGCGATCGAGAGCGCCGGCGTATCATCAATGTAGAGCGGCAATTCGGCCAGACGCTGGCTGGCGAAGGAAATCGACTGGAAGTCTTCGCGGCTGATCTTGCCCATGCGCAGCCGTTCGCTGCTGATCTCCGCCTGTTCGGCCAGGATACGCGTGGCCAGCTGGTCGGCGCTCATTTCCAGGCTGAAGAAGGCGACCGGCGCGCCGACCGACTGCTTGGGATCAATGCCATCGGCCATGTCGCGCAGGTACCGTTCGGCGCAGTTGAACGCGATGTTGGTGACGAGCGAGGTCTTCCCCATGGCCGGTCGGCCAGCGAGGATGATCAGGTCCGAATCGTGCAGGCCGCCGATCTTGGCATTCAGATCATCCAGCCCGGTGGTGCGCCCGGAAATGTGGCCACCCGAATTGAGCGCCTTTTCGATCTGGGTAATCGCCGCCAGGCTCGACTTGCGGAACGGTTCGGCCTCATTGCCGACCGAAGCACCTTCGGCCACGCGATAGAGCGCGGCTTCGGCCCGGGCGACCTGTTCCAGCGGCTCGACGCTTTCCGAGGTGTCCAACGCATCGCTGACCAGCGTCCGGCCCACCGAAACGAGTTCGCGCAGCAGCGCCAGGTCATAGATCTGTTCAGCCAATTCGCGCGGCGCCAGCAGGCCCTGCCCATCGGCCGTCAGCCGGGCGAGATAGGCGGCGCCGCCCAATTCCTTGAGCGTTTCATCCGCTTCGAAGTAGGGCTTGAGCGTAACCGGAGTGACCACGGCCTTGCGATCGAGCAGTTGCAGGATCCGGTCATAGATCCGGACATGGGCCGGTTCGAAGAAATGATCGGGGCGCAACGGCGTGCTGAGTTCCTCGATCACGCGGTTGTCGATCAGCGCGGCGCCCAGGAATGCGGCTTCGGCCTCCACGTTCGCGGGCAGCGCGCGGGCGGCAATCTCGTCGGGGCGGGTCATCAGATCGGTATCGGCCATGGGAGGCGATCCATGCGCTGCACCGGGGCGATGCGCAAGCGGGAGGCCCGGGCCTTTTCATCCACAGCCTGTGGAGACTTGCCCCGCCATTTCGCATCTGCGAAAAGTGTCCCGCCATGGGGGACGCACGGATCATCCATATCGAACTCGACGAAGCCACGATCCTGTGGCGTAACGCCGATATCGAACAGGAGCGCCGGATCGCGATCTTCGACCTGATCGAAGAGAATACCTTCAAACCCCTGCGCGCCTGGGAGGCCGGACACCAGGGCCCCTATCGCCTGCATCTGTCCGTGGCGGACGGACGGCTGGCGCTGGATGTGGCCGATGCCGATGGCCAGCCGCTCGAATCGCTGATCCTGGCGCTGGGCCGCTTCCGCCGCCCGATCCGCGATTACTTTGCGATTTGCGATTCCTACTACCAGGCCATCCGCAAGGCGACCGCCGCCGAGATCGAGACCATCGACATGGCCCGCCGCGGCGTTCACAATGAAGCGGCGGAACTGCTGCTGGAGCGGCTGGACGGCAAGATCGAAACCGATTTTACCACGGCCCGGCGGCTGTTCACCCTGATCTGCGTGCTGCATATCAGGGGTTGAACGAATAGCGGGGTCAAGGGGTCATCGGGTCAAACATGGCAAGGAAGAAGAACAGTCGGCTGCGGCTGCGGCTGATCGGTGCGGCGCTGTTGCTGCTGCTGGCCGGCGGGACAGCCGCCTGGTGGCACCTGTCGCAGTGGATGCCGCCGCGCAGCGAATTTCCCGTCCAGGGCGCCGAAATCGGCGGCGAGGATGGACCGGTTGACTGGGTGGCCCTGAAAACGTTGGGTGCCGATTTCGTCTATCTCGATGCCTCGGCCAGCGCATTCGCCCGCGATCCGAAATTCGTCGAGAACCTTGATGCCGCGAAGGCCGCAGGCCTGCAGTGGGGCGCAGTCCATCGCTATGACCCCTGCCAGCCGGCCGAAAAGCAGGCCGCCAATTTCGTCACCGTGGTCCCGCGCGATCCGGCCATGCTCCCGGCGGCGGTCTGGCTTGCGCAACTGGCGGACGATTGCCCGATCAAGGTCAGCGATGCCGCGGTGGAAAGCGAGCTGACGACCTTCCTCAACCAGATCGAAACCCACACCGGCAAGGCTGCGATCCTCAAGATTTCGCGCAGCTTCGAACGGCGCTACCGGATCGCCGCGCGGATTGATCGCAACGTCTGGCTTGAACAGGTGCGCTTCGAACCGGACTATGCCGGGCAGCCCTGGGCCGTCTGGACGGCCAATGACCGCCTCGACCTGCCCGCCCTGCCCGGGGCCGTGCGGTGGCTTGTGGTCCGCCCCTGAGCTCCGGGAAGGTGCCACAGCGCAAGGCGCAAACCGACCCTGTCGAAGCGCAGCCTAGTGCCGGGATGTGGTGCGCCACAAAAACAAAGCCGTCCTTCGACAAGGCCGGAGCGAGCGGGTAAGGGGATCGGAATGATTGACAAGGACACCCTGATCGCCGCCGCCAAGGCCGCCCAGAGCAAGGCCTATGCGCCCTATTCCAATTTCCATGTCGGCGCCGCCCTGGGCTTTGCCGATGGCTCGGTCGTAACCGGCGCCAATGCCGAGAACGCCAGCTATGGCCTGGCGCTTTGCGCGGAGACCAATGCCGTGGCCAAGGCGATGAACGATGGCCGACGCGGCGGGCTTGAAGCCGTGGCCGTGGTAGGCGGGATGCATGGTCAGCCGGGCCCGACGGTAACGCCCTGCGGCCGCTGCCGCCAGGTGCTGAACGAGCTGGCCCAGCTGGGCGATACCGACCCGGTGATCTGGTGCGACGGCGCGGACGGCGTGCTCGAGCTCAGGCTGTCAGCCCTGCTCCCGCACGCTTTCGGCCCCGCCAACCTCGGCTAGTCGGCCAGCCACTCCAGCAGCGCGGCCAGGCAATCACGGCCGAGCTGGGCGGAGCGTTCCGGCGACCAGCCCTGGGCCGGATCGGGCAGGTCATCGTTGTCCTTGAACGGCATCTCCAGCGTCATCGCCACGGCGCCAAAGCGTTCGGCCAGCTGGTTGGTGCTCATCGCCAGATTGGCCTTACCGGGGGCTGAGACGGGATAGCCGCGGCGGGTCTGGAAATCGGGCGTGCGCCGGTCAAGGATCGCCTTGTAGCGATCAAACCCGCCCTGCTGCGCCGGATTGGCCGAAGGTATCCCTTCAAACCCGGCAAGGAACACGGCCGGGATTGCCTCATCACCATGGACATCCATGGCAAAGTCAACGCCAGTTGCATCCATGGCGTTACGGATCGCCAGCACTTCGGGTGACTGCGCCGTGGTCGGTCCGGCCCATTCGCGGTTGAGGTTCACCCCCAGCGAATTGGTGCGCAGGTTGCCCAGCACCGCGCCATCCGGATTGGCATTGGGCACGACATGGAAGGTGCAGCGCTGGCGCAGCGCGCGGCCGATCGGGTCCGCCAGGTCGGTCAGACATTCCAGCGCGCCTTCCATCCACCATTCGGCCATCGATTCGCCCGGGTGTTGCCGCGCATAAAGCCAGACCTGCTTGGGTCCCGTACCGAAATCGAGACAATCGATACTGCGGCCTTGCTGCGTGCGGCCCAGCACGCGGTGCGTCACACCTTCGGCCAGCGCGGTGCTGGCGATCAGATCCTGATGCCGTTCCCACGAATAGGGCGCAAAATAGGCAAACCAGGCCAGATTGCCCGCGGGCTGATAGCGGATCGTCAGCGTCCCGTTGTCCTCGGCCCGGTCAAAGCTGCTGGCCGCGCGGCCCCAATATTCGCGGTCCTCGCTGACGGCGGCGTTATAGCCGGGCCAGCCATCGGGATAGGCCGAGCCATTAAGGCCGGTAATCTTCAGTTCAAGCGCGCGCCCGGCGGCATTGCTGACGCGGAAATGGAACCACTGGAAGAAGTCCGAACTGGTATCCTTGCGGATCGCAAGTCGGGCGCTGGTGCCTGCGATGGAGAGGACTTCGATATTGCCGCTATCGAAAGCAGCGTCGATCTGGATGTCGGTCATCTGACCTCGATAGTCTCACCCGATTGTCCGGGGAAGCCCTTGAACAGGGCCTCCGCCATCCTGGCCGCGCCCAGTGCGCTGCCCGCCAGCGGCGATCCCGCCCCGACGCTGAAATTCGCCCGCCCTTCCCACAGTGCCAGACCGGTCGCACGATCGCGGATGATGACGCCCAATTCGCTGCGGATCTGCGCCGAGGGCCGCGACAAGAGGTTGATTCCGATCCCGACGCCCAGCCCCGAACCATAGGTTCCGGTCGACCCGCCAACCCCCACGGTCACCGGGCTGCCGGCATGATCGGGCCGGAAGGTTTCCCGCGTCAGACGCAACTGCGCAACCTGCCCGCTCGCCGTGCCGGCCGGCACTGCGGTGTAACCCAGCAACAGCAGCTGCCGCTCGATCGCCGCCTGATAAGCCTTCCATTCCAGCGAGGAACCATCATGGCCAGGGGCCGGTTCGACCGTGATCGTGCCCTTGCCAAGCGGGGCAATGTCGGCCGCATGAAACCGCGTGACTTCAACCGGGCCGGTGGGGGCGACGCAACCGCCCAGCATCAGGATTGCAGGAAGGATCAGGGCAAGGCATGGCTTAGACATCGGCAGAATCCTTTCCGGCGATGATGGACCCACCACCCCGGCGGAGGCAAGGGTTTCGATGCCGTTAACCCTTTGCCTGTCGCAGCGTGCTAGCGGAGTACCGATGTCGCAGAAACTTCCCGTCCTCGTTACCGGCGGTGCCGGCTATATCGGCAGCCACGCCGTGCTGGCCCTGAAGGATGCCGGCTGGCCGGTCGCGGTGATTGACAACCTGACCACCGGCTTTCGCTTCGCCGTGCCGGATGATGTGCCGCTTTACGAAGGCGACATTGCCGATGCTGACCTGCTGGCCCGGATTTTCGCCGAGCAGGGGATCCGGGCCGTGATGCATTTCGCCGGATCGATCATCGTGCCGGAATCGGTCGAGAACCCGCTCAAGTACTATCACAACAACACCGCCAAGAGCCGCGCCCTGATCGAGGCGGCGGTGATGGCGTGCGTGCCGCATTTCATCTTCAGTTCGACTGCCGCGACCTATGGCCTGCCAGAGGTTTCGCCCGTGCATGAAGACAGCCCCAAGGCACCGATCAATCCCTATGGCATGTCCAAGCTGATGACCGAGATCATGCTGGGCGATGTCGCCCGCGCCCATCCGTTGAACTTCTGCGCGCTGCGTTACTTCAACGTCGCCGGGGCCGATCCCCAGGCCCGCACCGGCCAATCGACCGCCGGGGCAACCCACCTGATCAAGGTGGCAGTCGAGGCGGCACTGGGCAAGCGCGACCGGGTTGAGGTGTTTGGCACCGATTTCGATACCCCCGATGGCACCGGGGTGCGCGACTATATCCATGTTTCCGATCTGGCGAATGCCCATGTTCTGGCGCTGGAGGCGCTGATCGAAGCCCCGGCGCGGTCGCTGACCATGAATTGCGGCTATGGCCGTGGCTATTCGGTGCTTGAGGTGCTTGATGCCGTGGACCGGGTCACCAACCGCAAGATCGAGCGCCAGCTTTCGCCGCGCCGGGCCGGAGATCCCGATTCGCTGATTTCGGACAATGCGCGCATCAAGGCGGCCGTCCCGTGGGTGCCGCAATATGCCGATCTCGACACAATCGTGGGCCACGCGCTGGCCTGGGAGCGAAAACTCTCCGAAATCCGGGCTGAGAGTTGACTTTGCCGTGACTCACCCGTAACGGCCCGGCTTCAATTTCAGCGGTTGGTACCGCACCCGAGGAACTTATGAAGATTCGCAACAGCCTCAAGTCGCTCAAGGACCGCCACCGGGACAACCGCGTGATCCGCCGTCGTGGCCGGACCTATGTGATCAACAAGACCAACCGTCGCTTCAAGGCGCGCCAGGGCTAATCCCCTTGCGGCAGGGCCCGGCCCTGCATTGAAGTCTGTTCGGCCCGCCTCCATCAGGGGTGCGGGCCGAAACCGTTTTAGCTTAAGGCATTTGCGCATGACCCAGCGAATCGAAGCCGTCGTGTTCGACATCGGCAATGTTCTGGTCCGCTGGGACCGCCGCCGACCCTATATCGATCGCTTCGACGACCCGGCCGAGCTGGACTGGTTCATGGAAGAGGTGATCCCACTGGCCTGGCACGCCGAGCACGATGCTGGACGGTCGGCAGCCGAGCTGGTGGCCGAACGCTCCGCGCTGTTCCCGAACTATGCCCACCACATTCATGACTGGTTTGCCCGGTTCAACGAATCGATTCCCGGTCCGGTGCCCGGTAGCCCCGAACTGGTTGAGCAACTGCACGCGGCCGGCGTGCCGCTTTACGCAATCACCAATTTCGGCGCCGACACCTGGGCCGGGTTCCGCCCGACCTTCCCGCTGCTCGATCGCTTCATCGACATCGTCGTCTCGGGAATCGAAAAGCTCGCCAAGCCCGATCCCGCGATCTACGCGCTGGCCGCAGAGCGGTTCGGGCGCGATCCGGGGACCATGCTGTTCATTGATGACAGCCTGCCCAACGTGGTTTCGGCCCGCGCCTGCGGCTGGCACGCCCATCACTTCACCGCCGCCGAACTGCTGGCCACAGAGCTGCAGGACCGTGCCCTGATCTGAACAAAAAAGAGGCCCCCCGTCTTGCAACGGAGGCCCAGCTGTTTGGGGGCTGTTAGGATGCCTGCCTGCCATGCGCCCCGGGTGTGGGGGCGCTGGCAGAAACGCGTCAGGCGGCCGCGTTACAACGCGCGAGCTTGTCGGCGTCGAAATCACCCTTGGGCGTGGTGAACTTGGTGACCTGGCCAAAGGCCTTCACGACGCGGGCGCAAGTGTTGATCGGTGCAGCACCATCGACACGTCCGGTGCACTCGGTACCATTGCAGGTCCAGTTCACGCCATTGACCACCTTGGCCGCTTCAGCAGCCGGAGCCGCGAGCGTGGCGGAGTAGGTGCGGGCCGACTGGGCCTGGACCGGCGTGGTGGTGGCAGCAAAGCTGGCGATGGTACCGACAACGGCGAGACCGGCGGCAAGCAGCGTGCGCGAGTTGGCAAAAGCAGTCATGGGTTTTCCCCTTTGCGGTTCTTGGTTCGTCAAATCTTCATCGGCACGCAGGGATCGCGACGGTCCTGGGAGGAGACGGCGATTTGCGTTGCTAACGGCCCTCTACCGATATAGGTTTTCAGTTGCAACTAGAAACTGTGCAGTGCAGCAAAGATTTTCTTGTCGGCAAGTGAGCCAGTTTTGGGTTAGGATACAAACCCAGGGACCAAGGGGATGAAGACGATGGGCAACCTTCGTGAGCCACTCGACGAAATCGGCAATTGCGGCCTTCCGGCTGCGCTCGAGGTGATGGGCGAGCGTTGGTCATTTATGATCCTGCGCGCCGCTTTCAATGGCATGTATCACTTTGAAGAGTTCCTCGGTGCACTGGGTATTGCCCGCAATATCCTGTCCAATCGGCTTGCCCGGCTGGTCGAACATGGAATCATGAAGCGGCAAGCTCTCCCGGATGACCGCCGCAAGATCGAATACCGGCTGACGGAAAAGGGGCTGGACCTGCTGCCGGCCATGCTGGCCCTGCGGCAGTGGGGTGAAAAGTATGGCGCCGGCGTGCCTTCGAACCCCGTGCTGTGCGATGAACGCGATGGCATGCCGATCCGGTCCATCGCCATCCATTCCCACGATGGCCGGGCGCTGAGCCCCAAGGAGCTGGAATGGCGCGACCAGGCCGATGTGAACTGGCCAGTGGATGATGCCGGCCGCAAGCTCCGCGCCCTCTAACTACGCCCGATTGCCCGCCGGTAGCTGAGCGCTTCCGCCTCATGGATGCGCCCGGTTTCGGCGGAGCCGGCCAGATCGGCGATCGTTCGCGCCACGCGCAGCATCCGGGTATAGCCCCGCGCTGAAAGCCGCATCGCCGCGGCCGCCTGCATCAGCAGCTTGCGCCCGGCCTCATCCGGCGTGGCGTGGCGGTCAAGCAGGTCACCATCAAGCTCGGCGTTGCTGGCCTTGCCTGTGCCATGCAACCGCTCGACCTGGA
>CAWUNP010000025.1:0-10059 GCA_963923805.1 uncultured Novosphingobium sp.
GAACAAGATCCCCGCATCGACCTTCCTTCCCCCGATCAGGAAGCCCCCGCCCCCCGCCGCAACCGTCGGCGCCTGCTGGTCATGCTGTCCGTGCCAATCGCCTTGCTGATTGGCGGACTGGTCTATTGGCAGAGCCTGCAAGGCCATGTTTCGACCGACAATGCCTATATCCATGTCGACAAGATTTCGGTGAGTGCCGAAGTCAGCGGCAAGATTGTCGAGGTGCTGGTCAAGGAGAACCAGCACGTTCAGGCCGGAGAGCTGTTGTTCCGGATCGATCCGGAAGCCTTTGAAGTGCAGCTGGCCCAGGCCGATGCGGCGATCGCCGCGGCCGAGGTCAGCCGCATTTCGGCGGCCAGCTCGGCTGCGCTGTCAGGCGCAGATATTTCAGCCGCGGAACAGAACATTGCCTATGCCCGCTCCAACCTCTCGCGGCAGGAAGCGCTGATGCGCAAGGGCTTCACCACCAAGGCCGGGCTCGAGGCGGCACAGCACCAGGTGACCCTAGCCGAAGAGCAATTGCGGCTGGCCCAGGCCAAGCGCTCGGAAGCGGCCGCCAAGCTCGCTTCGGGCAGCGAAATGCCGGGGGTCTATCCGCAGCTTGCCGCCGCTGCTGCCCAACGCCGGGCCGCCCAGCTCAACCTGCGCCGCACCGAAGTGCGGGCGCCGGCGGCGGGCGTGATTGGTCAGGCCGACCGCCTGCAGGTGGGCCAGGACATGATCACCGGCCTGCCCGCGCTGACATTGGTGGCGGACAATTCCTATTATATTGAGGCCAATTTCAAGGAAACCGACCTGAATGAAATGCGCATCGGCCAGCCGGCCGAAGTGCGCATCGATGCCTACCCGGACCTGGTCCTGAAGGGGCACGTCGCGGCTATCGGCGCTGGCACGGGTAGTGAATTCTCGGTGCTTCCGGCGCAGAATGCCAGTGGCAACTGGGTCAAGGTGACCCAGCGGGTTCCGGTTCGGATCGCGCTGGATCAGGCCGGTTCGCGCCCGTTGATCGCTGGCCTGTCCGTGAAGGCCAAGGTCTTTACCGACGGCCGCAAGCACTGACCCCATGGCCAGTGCAGCAGCTCAGGGCAACCGGCCGACGCTGGGCGAGGATGTTGCGATCCTCCCGGTCGAAAACCCGTACCTGCTCGCCGTCGGGGTGATGACGGCATCGCTGCTGCAAATCCTCGATTCCACGATTGCCAATGTCGCCATCCCGCACATGCAGGCAACGCTGGGGGCAACCTCTGACGAAATCAGCTGGGTCCTGACCAGCTATATTGTCGCCGTGGCCATCGCCATGCCCATCACCGGCTGGCTGGCTGACCGGTTCGGTTCGCGCCGGCTGTTCATCCTTTCTGTGGGCGGCTTCGTGCTGTCCTCGATGCTCTGCGGCATGGCGCAGAACATTACCGAGATGGTTATCTTTAGAGCCCTGCAAGGCGCGACCGGCGCCTTTATCTCACCGCTTAGCCAAACCGCGATGATCGATACCAACAAACCGTCGCGCCAGGCCCAGATGATGGCGGTCTGGGGCATGGGGATCATGATCGGGCCGATCATGGGGCCGATCCTGGGCGGTTGGCTGACCGAAAACTGGAACTGGCGCTCGGTTTTCTATGTCAACGTTCCGCTCGGCATCATCTCACTGACCATTCTGGCCACCCAACTTCCGTCGCGGGAAATCGTGCGGCGCAAATTTGACCTGACGGGCTTTGCCTTGCTGGCCATGACCCTGACCGCAATCCAGCTGCTGCTCGATCGCGGCAACCATATTGACTGGTTCGCCTCGCTCGAAACGTGGATTTACGCCTTTCTGGGTCTCTCGGGCGCCTGGATGACCCTGGTCCACCTGACCACCGCCAAGGAACCGCTGTTCAACCGCAAGCTGTTCAATGATCCCAACTATGTGTCCGCGATCGGCCTCAGCGCAGTGATCGGCGTGGTGATGTTCGCAACCATGGCCCTGCTGCCACCGATGCTGCAACGGCTGTTTGGCTATGGCGTGATCGATACCGGCGAGGCGCTGATGCCGCGCGGGATTGGCACGCTGATCACGATGCAGCTTTCGGGCTATCTGGTGCGCCGGGGGGTCGATCCGCGGATCCTGATCGCCTTGGGCTTCACGATTGCCGCCATATCCTTGTGGGAAATGTCGCTCTGGACGCTGCAGACCGATTACAGCCACATCGCCTGGTCGGGCTTTCTTCAGGGGATCGGCATGGGCCTGGTCTTCATGCCCATGAACGCCAGCGCCTTTGCCACCATCGAACCAAAGCTGCGGACCGATGGATCAAGCCTACTCAATCTCTCGCGCTCGATCGGTTCATCGATCGGCATCTCGATCGTGACAACCCTGCTGGCCCGCAACCTGCAGGTCAGCCATTCCGATCTGGCGACCCACGTCACGCCATCGTTCATGCAGATCGTGGACTTTTCGACGCTCGACCGGTTCCAGGATGTCGGCGAAGCCGCGCTGCGGATGGTCGATGGCGAGATCAACCGCCAGGCCGCGATGATTGCCTATATCGACAATTTCTACCTGATGATGTGGATGACGATTATCACCGTGCCGCTGGTCGCCTTCATGCGCCGAGCCAACCTGCGCCGCCCCGGCCAGCCATAGACCGGCGCTATGCAATGGATCGGTAAAAACCAAGTTTTCCTGATCGCCAGCTAGGTATACCAAGGCGCGGAGGAGATCCCATGCGCGCCACCCCTGATTTCGATTTCGCCCTGCCCGAAAGCGCGGAGATGATCCGCGAAGTCACCGCCCGGTTTGCCGATGAACAGATCGCGCCGCTGGCCGCCAAGGCCGATGCCGAAGACTGGTTCCCGCGCGCCGAACTGTGGCCCGCGATGGGCGAACTGGGCCTGCACGGGATCACCGTGGAGCAGGAATGGGGCGGCCTTGGCCTCGGCTACCTCGACCATGTGATCGCGGTTGAGGAAGTCAGCCGGGCCAGCGCTTCGATCGGCCTGTCCTATGGCGCGCACTCCAACCTCTGCGTCAACCAGATCCGCCGCTGGGGCAATGACGAGCAGAAGGCCAAGTACCTGCCGAAGCTGATTTCCGGCGAGCACGTTGGCAGCCTTGCCATGTCCGAGGCCGGAGCCGGGTCGGACGTCGTCTCGATGAAGCTCAAGGCCGAAGCGGTTCAGAGCGGCTACGTGCTCAATGGCACCAAGTTCTGGATCACCAATGCCACCTATGCCGATACGCTGGTGGTCTATGCCAAGACTTCGCCCGAGGCCGGCAGCCGCGGCATCACCGCCTTCCTGATCGAAAAGGGCGACGAAGGCTTCGGCATCGGCCAGAAGATCGACAAGCTGGGCATGCGCGGCAGCCCTACGGCCGAACTGGTGTTCAACGATTGCTTCGTGCCGGAAGAGCGGATCATGGGCCCGCTGCATGGCGGTGTCGGCGTGCTGATGAGCGGGCTGGACTACGAGCGTGTCGTGCTGGCCGGGCTGCAGCTAGGCATCATGCAGGCCTGCCTCGATACGGTCATCCCCTACCTGCGCGAGCGCAAGCAGTTCGGCAAGCCAATCGGCGCGTTCCAGCTGATGCAGGCCAAGGTGGCGGACATGTATGTCGCGCTGCAATCTGCCCGCGCCTACACCTATGCCGTGGCCAAGAGCTGCGATGCGGGGCAGACCACCCGGTTCGACGCGGCTGGCGCGATCCTGCTGGCCAGTGAAAACGCCTTCAAGGTGGCGGGTGAGGCGGTCCAGGCGCTGGGCGGGGCTGGCTATACCAAGGACTGGCCGGTGGAACGTTATCTGCGCGATGCCAAGCTGCTCGATATCGGCGCGGGGACGAACGAGATCCGCCGCATGCTGATCGGTCGCGAACTGATCGGGGCCGCCTGATGAGCGCCCCCGTCCTTGGCACCAGCCTGAACCTTGACGATCCGCTGGTGCAGGCCCGCGCGGCGCACAATCGCGCGCTGGCGGAGGAGCTGCGCGCCAAGGTGGCGCAGGCGGCGCTGGGCGGGGATGAAAAGAGCCGTGAGCGCCACACCAGCCGCGGCAAGCTGCTACCGCGTGAACGGGTGGAGCGACTGCTCGATCCCGGCTCGCCCTTGCTCGAAATTGGCCAGCTGGCGGCAGGTGGGGTTTACGGCGAGGACATTCCCGGCGCCGGGATCATCACCGCGATCGGTCGCGTTTCGGGTCGGATGTGCATGATCGTGGCCAACGATGCCACGGTGAAGGGCGGGACGTACTATCCGCTGACGGTAAAGAAGCACCTGCGCGCGCAGGAAATTGCCGAGGCCAACCACCTGCCCTGCATCTACCTGGTGGACAGCGGCGGAGCCAACCTGCCTCACCAGGCCGAGGTCTTTCCTGATCGCGATCACTTCGGGCGGATCTTCTTCAATCAGGCAAACATGAGCGCCAAGGGCATTCCCCAGATTGCCTGCGTGATGGGGAGTTGCACCGCCGGCGGAGCCTATGTCCCGGCCATGTCTGATGAAACGGTGATCGTGCGCGAACAGGGTACGATCTTCCTGGCGGGTCCGCCGCTGGTGAAGGCGGCCACCGGCGAGGAAATCAGCGCCGAAGACCTGGGCGGTGGCGATCTGCATGCGCGCAAGTCCGGCGTGGTCGATCACCTGGCCGAGAATGACGAGCACGCGCTGACGATCGTCCGCGATATTATTTCGCACTGCGCCCCCGCGCAGGCGGGGGCCTCAGGCGGAGTGGCAGGCAGGCCTGGGGTCCCCGCCTTCGCGGGGACTCACAGCGGCATTCGGGAACCGCGCGCGCCGAAGTATGATCCGGAAGAGCTATACGCCGTAGTCCCGGACGATGTCCGTGCGCCCTACGATGTCCACGAAGTCATCGCCCGACTGGTCGATGGCAGCGAATTCCACGAATTCAAGGCGCATTACGGGACTACGCTGGTCTGCGGCTTTGCGCATATCTGGGGGATGCCGGTGGCGATCCTGGCCAACAACGGCGTGCTGTTTTCCGAAAGCGCCGTGAAGGGCGCGCACTTCATTGAACTGGCCTGCCAGCGCAAGATCCCGCTGTTGTTCCTGCAGAACATCTCGGGCTTCATGGTCGGCGGAAAGTATGAGGCGGAAGGTATCGCCAAGCATGGGGCCAAGCTGGTCACCGCCGTGGCTACCGCCACCGTTCCCAAGCTGACCGTGCTGATCGGCGGCAGCTTTGGTGCGGGCAATTACGGCATGTGCGGCCGCGCCTATTCGCCGCGCTTCCTGTTCACCTGGCCCAATGCCCGCATCTCGGTGATGGGCGGCGAACAGGCTGCCTCAGTCCTCGCCACGGTCCACCGCGATGCCGCGAAGTGGACACCCGAAGAGGCAGAAGCCTTCAAGAACCCGATCCGCGCCAAATACGAGGATGAGGGCAACCCCTATTACGCCACGGCCCGCCTGTGGGACGATGGCGTGATCGACCCGGCCCAGACCCGTGACGTGCTCGGCCTGGCCTTGGCCGCCAGCCTAGAAGCACCAATCCCGGATCGCCCGGCCTTCGGTGTGTTCCGGATGTGATGGAGGAACAGGCGTGATCAAATCCCTCCTCATCGCCAACCGCGGCGAAATCGCCTGCCGGATCATCCGCACGGCGCGGGCCATGGGTATTCGTACCGTGGCGGTCTATTCGGATGCCGATGTCAATGCCCTGCACGTGCGCGAGGCCGATCAGGCGGTGCATATCGGCCCCTCTCCGGCCCGCGAGAGCTA
Source organism: uncultured Novosphingobium sp. (assembly GCA_963923805.1). Taxonomy (GTDB): domain Bacteria; phylum Pseudomonadota; class Alphaproteobacteria; order Sphingomonadales; family Sphingomonadaceae; genus Novosphingobium. Next base: position 5,715 of record CAWUNP010000025.1, read on the forward strand.
TCTGGTGGGCGAAAAGATCATCGCCGCGGCCAAGGCCAGCGGGGCAGAGGCAATTCATCCAGGCTATGGCTTCCTGTCCGAAAACGCCGCCTTCGCGCAGGCCGTGCTGGATGCGGGGCTGGTCTGGGTTGGTCCCAAGCCCGCCAGCATCGATGCGATGGGCCTGAAGGATGCTGCCAAGCAGCTGATGCACGCGGCAGGCGTGCCAGTTACCCCCGGCTATCTGGGCGAAAACCAGGACCCGGCTTTCCTGGCCGAACAGGCTGGCCAGATCGGTTATCCGGTGCTGATCAAGGCCGTGGCCGGCGGCGGCGGCAAGGGGATGCGGCTGGTCGAGCAGGCCGAGGATTTTGCCGACGCTCTCGCCTCATGCCAGCGCGAGGCCAGTGCCTCGTTCGGCAATGCCCATGTCCTGATCGAGAAGTACATCCTCTCGCCCCGCCACATCGAGGTTCAGGTATTCGGCGACAGCCACGGCAATGTCGTTCACCTGTTCGAACGCGATTGCTCGCTCCAGCGTCGCCACCAGAAGGTGATCGAAGAGGCCCCTGCCCCCGGCATGGATGAAGCTACCCGGCAGGCCGTCTGCGCCGCCGCCGTCCGCGCTGCCAAGGCTGTGGACTATGAAGGCGCAGGCACGATCGAATTCATCGCGGACGGCTCCGGCCCGCTCTCGGCTGACCGCATCTGGTTCATGGAAATGAACACCCGCCTGCAGGTGGAGCACCCGGTCACCGAAGCGATCACCGGCGTCGATCTCGTCGAATGGCAGCTCCGCGTGGCGAGCGGTGAGCCGCTGCCGCTGATGCAGGACCAGCTTTCGATCAACGGCTGGGCAATGGAAGCCCGGCTCTATGCCGAAGACCCGGCCAAGGGCTTCCTGCCGGCGATTGGACCGCTGGAACACCTGCGGTTCGGCGGCGAACTGCGCGTCGATACCGGCGTCGAAGAAGGCGGCGCGGTTTCGCCGTTCTACGATCCGATGATCGCCAAGCTGATCGCCCATGGCGCAACGCGCGAAGAAGCGATCGAGAACCTGCTCTCCGGGGTCGATGAAACCGAGGTCTGGCCGGTCAAGACCAACGCCGGGTTCCTGGGCCTGCTGCTGGCGCACCCTGACTTCCAATCCGGCCAGGTCGACACCGGCCTGATCGGACGCGATCTCGACAAGCTGGTCCACGCCCCCGAACCGGAACCTGAGGAACTGGCCGAGGCTGCCGCCTTGCTGGCGGGCAGCCCGGGCCTTGGCCCCTGGTCTGGTGCCGTGGGCTTCCGCGCCAATGCTGCGCCCCGCGCCGAAGCCCGGCTGGTCGACGACAGCGGCACGGTCCACATTGTGTCGCTCGATGAAATCGAGGCCGACGAACCGGCGCGCGAAGTGCTGACCTTCAACGCCGGCTTCGCCCGTCGCTACACGCTTCAGCGGGTCGAAGGCGGCGCGCACCATTCGGCACATGATGGTGAGATCCTCTCGCCCATGCCGGGCAAGGTGATCTCGGTCGATGTCGTGGCGGGTCAAACCGTGACCAAGGGGCAGAAGCTGCTGACGCTGGAGGCCATGAAGATGGAGCACAGCCTGACCGCGCCGTTCGACGGCCTGGTGGCAGAGCTTGCTGCCGTGGTGGGCGCGCAAGTGCAGGTTGAGGCGCTTCTTGTCCGGATCGCCCCCAGCACGGACTGATCGATCTAAGCATAAGCATGGCTTGGCTTAACGGGTGATCATGCATAGAACACCTCTATGCTGGAACGCCATCTGCTGCGCTATTTCCTGGCGGTCGTCGATACCGGCGCCTTTTCACGCGCGGCCACGGTCTGCCGCGTGTCGCAGCCGACGGTTTCGTCGGGGATCGCGCGGCTCGAAGAGGTTACCGGCCAGGTCCTGTTCAAGCGCAGTAACCGCCGGGTCGAACTGACCGCGGCAGGCGCGCGCCTGATCCCCCACGCCCGCCGGATCGAGGCTGAGTTCCTCGAAGCCCAGCGCTCGCTGGCAGACGTTCCTGCACTCCGCCTGGTCCGCATCGGCGTGGCCAGCACGATTGCGCCGAGGATGGTCGAAGCGGCACTCTTGCCCTTGGCCCAAAGCATCGATTTACGCCTGGAGGTGCTGGAACGCCGCCCCGGCGAACTCGGTGCACTGATCGATCGCGGCCTCATCGACCTCGCAATCGGCCCCGCAGAAAGCGGCCACGATCATCGCCAGATCCCGCTGTTCACCGAGCCCTACCAGCTGGTCCTCTCGGCAGCGCACAGCCTGGCCCAGAACGCCTCGCTCAGCTGCGAGCAACTGGTGGGCGAACCGATGCTGGTCCGCCGCGAGTGCGAGGCCCTGCCGATGGTCAGCCGGTTCTTCACCGCACGCGGCATCCGGCCCTTCATGGCGGCGCGCAGCACCAATGAGGAACGGATCGCCAGCTATGTCCGGCTTGGCTTGGGGCTGACGGTCATGCCGCGCAGCCTGTGCCGTGAGGGCATGGTCGCCCGCCCGCTCGCCGGGTTGGAGCTGGAGCGCACGGTGATGCTCACCTGCGATCCCGCCAGCGAAAGCCGCCTGACCGAAAGCAAGGTGATCGAGCAGCTGGTGGCCGCGCTTTCGGCCTGATCAACCGCTGCTGGCATCCAAAGCTCTGGAAAACGCGCGCAGGCCGTTGTCCCGAATCTGCTGCGCCCTCTAGGCCCGCGGCGTGAGCGCTCCCATCCAGATCGGCACCGACCCGCACGGCCAAGCCATCAGCCTCGATATCGAGGAACTGCTGGCCACGCGCCTGCTGGTGCAGGGCAACAGCGGCTCGGGCAAATCGCACCTGCTGCGCCGCCTGCTGGAAGAGAGCGTCGGGATCGTCCAGCAGATCGTGATCGATCCGGAGGGCGATTTCGTTTCGCTGGCGAACCTGTTCCCGCACATCGTGGTCGATGGCGCGGCCTATTCGAGCCAGGAACTGACCCGGCTTGCCGCCCGCATCCGCGAGCATCGCGCCTCGGCCGTGCTCGCGCTCGACGGGCTGGAAGTCGAAGCGCAGATGCGCTGCGCCGCGCTGTTCCTCTCCGCACTGTTCGATGCCCCGCGTGAGCATTGGTACCCGGCGCTGGTCGTGGTCGACGAAGCGCAGGTCTTTGCCCCCGCCATTGCCGGCGAGGTCAGCGACGAGGCGCGCCGGCTTAGCCTGGCCGCCATGACCAACCTGATGTGCCGCGGGCGCAAGCGCGGCCTGGCCGGGATCGTCGCCACCCAGCGGCTGGCCAAGCTGGCCAAGAACGTTGCGGCGGAAGCATCGAACTTCCTGATGGGCCGCACCTTCCTGGATATCGACATGACCCGCGCCGCCGACCTGCTCGGCATGGAGCGGCGCCAGGCCGAACAGATCCGCGATCTGGGCCGCGGGCAGTTCCTGGGCCTCGGCCCGGCGATCAGCCGGCGGCCTTTGTCGGTGCAGATCGGTTCGGTGCGGACCGGGCCGAAGTCGCTGGTCCAGAAGCTGGCTCCGCCGCCTTCGGCCTCGCCCGACGATCTTCATGCCCTGCTGCATGATGGTCTGCATCTGGAGGAAACCCCCGTCCGCACGCCGGAACCCGCCCCGGTAACCCCGGCAATAGACGAATTGATCGAGCGGATCGCACCGGACGCGCCGCCCCCTGCCCCGGAAGCTGCGCCAGTCGCCAGCAAGTCCACCGCCGAAATCGACACCGCGATCAACGCGATCCTGCGCGAGATGGCAGCGGAAGAAGGCTGCACCTATCAGGGCGCCGCCAAGCTCTATCAGGACTTTACGGTCCGCTGCCGGATGCAGCGGCTCACTGCCGGTCAGGTCGACATGGCGGGCTTTCAGCGCCGCTTTGCGATTGCTGTGGCGGGGATTGAGGAGCCTGACAGCGCCGAGGCCCAGGCGATCCTGTCGGTCGCCCGGATCCTGCCGGACGACCTCCTTGCGCCGTTCCTGGCCATCGCTCGGGCCGCGCAAGACGGCCGCCCCTGCCCAGACGATGATGAGCTGGCCGTAATCTATGGCACCAGCTCACCGGGCCGGATCCGGCGCTTGCTGGACCACTATGAAAAGACCGGCCTGATCGTGGTCCGCACCGATTTCAGCGGCCGACGCTCCGTCTCGATCCCGGACCTTGGCCTGGCAACCGAGCCGCTCGAGGCTTGAGACTGGGGCGAGCAGCGGATTGCCAGCCAAGTCAGGTCCGCCTGCCTGTTTTTTTCTTCGAAACCAGGAACGGCGGAATCTCGAACGCGAGAAAGTCCGCCTTCCAGAAGGCCTGGAATACAATCCGGGTAAACTCGATCGGTTCACCCGTACCCGGAACAGCCCTGATTGACGTGACCCCCTGATTTTCCTCCAAGCTT
>CAWUNP010000026.1:0-10045 GCA_963923805.1 uncultured Novosphingobium sp.
GGCGGGGCGCGATCTGCGCGCGACGGCGAAGCTTTCCTTCTGAGGAAAGAAGCAAGTCCCGGCTTGGCAAGCGTGTTTGGCGCTGCCATGCCGGGCTGGTGAGCATACCTACCCACCCGCTGCAGCTGCGCGATTATCGCCTTGTCTGGCTTGCGCGGTTTGCCTCTGTCGCTGCCACCACCGCCATGGTCGTGGTGGTTGCCGCCCAGACCTATCAGATTGCCCGGACCGATTACGGTTACGATACCAAGCAGGCTGCCTTCCTGATTGGCACGCTGGGGCTGGCACAATTCATTCCGTTCCTGCTCCTGACCCCGGTGGCCGGTTTGGTGGCAGACCGGATGGACCGGCGGATCGTGGGCGCGGCATCATCGGGGCTTGACCTTATCGTGGCCCTGATCCTGATCGCGGCCAATACCATGGGCCTTGTCAGCCTGCCGCTGCTGTTCATGATGGCGGCGCTGCATGGCGCGGCCCGCGTGTTTATTGGCCCGGCCATCAGTTCAATCGTCCCCAATGTCGTCCCGGCCAATATCCTGCCCAAGGCAGTCGCAACCAGCTCAATCGCCTGGCAGAGCGCTTCGGTGTTAGGCCCGGCTATGGGGGGCTTCCTGCTCGCCCGGGGCGATGCCCTGCCCTATGTCTGGTCGGCGGTACTGCTCTCGGTCGGCACCATCGCGCTACTGTTTATCAAGCCGCTGCCGCTTAAACCCAAAAGCGCCGAACCGCCGATCCGCCAAATCACGGAAGGAGCGCGGTTCGTCTGGCGCGAACGTTTCCTGCTCGGCTGCGTCTCGCTTGATCTGTTCGCCGTGCTGCTGGGCGGCGCCACCGCCATGCTGCCGGCCTTTGCCTATGACGTGCTGCACGTGGGCGATGAAGGACTTGGCCTGCTTCGCGCTGCCCCGGCCCTGGGGGCTGCGCTGGTCGCCCTGTTCCTCGCCTTCCTCCCGCTCGCCCGCAATGTCGGGCCGAAGATGCTCTGGGCCGTAGTGGTCTTCGGCCTCGCGACGCTGTGCTTTGCGCTGTCGAACAGCTTCCCCTTCTCTCTGTCCATGCTGGCCCTGCTCGGCGGCGCGGATCAGGTCTCGGTGTTCATCCGCGGCACGTTAGTCCAGCTCAACACCCCGGATGAGATGCGCGGCCGTGTCTCCTCGATCTCGGGTTTGGCCATTTCGGCCTCGAACGAACTGGGCGAAATGCAATCGGGCCTGGCTGCAGGCCTGTTCGGCGCGGTCTGGGCCGTTGCACTCGGCGGTATCGGGGCGATTATGGTAACTGCGGTCTGGGCCGTACTCTTCCCCGAACTGCGCCGCGCGAAGACCTTTGCCCCGCAATACCGTCATGCTCCCAAGGAAGGATCTGCACCATGAAGGCTGATTCCGTTCTCGCCACGATCGGTAATACCCCCCACATCCGTCTTTCGCGCCTGTTCCCCAACCACGAGGTCTGGGTGAAGTCCGAACGGTCAAACCCCGGCGGCTCGATCAAGGACCGCATCGGCCTGGCCATGATCGAAGCGGCCGAGGTCGATGGCAGCCTGAAGCCGGGCGGCACGATCATCGAACCGACCAGCGGCAACACCGGGATCGGTCTGGCCATGGCCGCGGCGGTCAAGGGCTACAAGCTGGTACTGGTCATGCCGGAATCGATGTCGGTTGAGCGCCGCCGCCTGATGCTGGCCTATGGCGCCAGCTTCGACCTGACCCCGCGCGAAAAGGGCATGAAGGGCGCAATTGAACGCGCGCATGAACTGGTTGCCACCACGCCCGGCGCCTGGATGCCGCAGCAGTTTGAAAATGCGGCCAACATCGCCGTCCACGTCCGCACCACGGCGCAGGAAATCCTGGCCGACTTCGCCGATACGCCGATTGATGCCCTGATCACCGGCGTGGGCACCGGCGGCCACCTGACCGGCTGCGCCGAAGCGCTCAAGGCCAAGTGGCCGGCGATGAAGGCCTGGGCGGTTGAGCCCACGCTTTCGCCCGTGATCTCGGGCGGCCAGCCATCGCCGCACCCGATCCAGGGGATCGGCGCGGGCTTCATCCCGGCCAACCTCCACACCCAGGCGATTGACGGCGCGATCCAGGTCGATCCCGCCGATGCCAAGGAAATGGCCCGCCGCTGCGCCCGCGAGGAGGGCATGCTGGTCGGCATCAGTTCCGGCGCGACGTTGGCAGCGATTGCCCAGAAGCTGCCGGAACTCCCCGCGGGCAGCCGCGTGCTGGGCTTCAACTACGATACGGGTGAGCGCTATCTTTCGGTGCCGGACTTCCTGCCCGAATAAACCGGGCGAGGCTTACGCCGTAGCGAAAGCCTCCACCGGCAAAGCCATGATCGCCTCGCTGCCCGCCTCGATCTTGCGGCGCAGCGCGGCGGCATCGGGGCAGAACCGCTCACCAAAGTAGCGCGCGGTGGTCAGCTTGGCTTCGTAGAACGCCTTGTCACCGCCGCCGCTGGCAAGGGCCGCCAGCGCCGCTTCACCCATCCGCAGCCACTGCGCGCCGAGTGCAACGATGCCCATGATGTGCATGTAGTGATGCGCGCCGGCGCCAACCTGGTTGGGATTGGCCATGCCATTGGCCATGAACCACATGGTTGCAGCCTTGAGCTCGCCATTGGCGGCTTCCACCGCAGCGGCAAGGCTGGAGAGTTCCGGCTTGGTCTTGGCGGCGGCGCATTGGGCATCGACGATACCGAAGAAGGCCTGCACCGCGCGGCCACCGTTCTGGGCCAGCTTGCGGCCCACCAGATCCATCGCCTGCACGCCATTGGTGCCTTCGTAGATCATGGCAATGCGGGCATCGCGCACGAACTGGCTCATGCCCCATTCCTCGATATAGCCGTGGCCGCCGAAGACCTGCTGCATGTTGGTGGCGACATCATAGCCCTTGTCGGTGCCATAGCCCTTGATCACCGGGGTCAGCAGGCTGATCAGGTCATCGGCTTGCTGGCGTTCCTCGTCGGTCGCGGCCTTGTGGCTCAGATCAACCTGCAGCGCGCCCCACAGGCAGAGCGAGCGCATGCCCTCGGTAAAGGCCTTGGCGTCCATCAGCATCCGGCGAACGTCGGGGTGGACGAACAGCGTGTCAGCCTTCTCCGCCGGATCCGCCGCACCGGTCAGCGCCCGGCCCTGGCGGCGTTCGCCAGCATACTTCACTGCGTTCTGGTAAGCCGTTTCGGCCTGGGCCAGCCCCTGAATACCGACGCCAAGCCGCGCCGCGTTCATCATGATGAACATGGCGGCGAGGCCCTTGTTCTCCTCACCCACCAGGAAGCCGGTCGCGCCATCATAGTTCATCACGCAGGTGGCATTGCCGTGGATGCCCATCTTGTGCTCGATCGAGCCGCAGGAAACGGCATTGCGCGCACCCAGCGATCCGTCTTCGTTCACCAGGAACTTGGGCACGATGAACAGCGAGATGCCCTTGGTAGAATCCGGCGCATCGGGCAGCTTGGCGAGAACCAGATGGATGATGTTCTCCGCGAGGTCATGCTCGCCCGAGGAGATGAAGATCTTGGTCCCGGTGATCGCATAGCTGCCGTCGGCCTGCGGCACGGCGCGGGTGCGGATCAGCCCCAAATGGGTGCCGCATTGCGGCTGGGTCAGGTTCATCGTGCCCAGCCACTCGCAGGTGACCATCTTCGGCACATACTTCGCCTTCTGTTCCGGTGAACCCTTGGCGAGGATGGCTGAGATCGCACCGGCGGTGAGGCCCGGATACATCGAAAAGGCCTGATTGGCGGAAGACATGAACTCTTCCAGCAGCATCCCAAGCACGTGCGGCAGTCCCTGCCCGCCGAACTCCTCGGCAACGGACAGGGTTGACCAGCCAGCTTCGCGAAACTGCGCGAAGACCGGCTTGTAAACTGCGGGAACTGTTACCGAACCATCGGCATGCCGGGTGCAGCCTTCCTGATCGCCGGCCAGATTGATCGGCGCCAGAACTTCCGAGCAGAACTTCCCGGCTTCCTCGACCACGGCATCCACCATGTCCGGCGTTGCCCCGGCAAAGCCTGGCAGGGCGGCGTAATCCTGAATGCGCAGCACTTCGTTGATCAGGAAGCGGGCGTCACGGGTCGGTGCCTTGTAAACGGGCATGGGGGGTCCTCGTTGCTGTAAAGGTTCTAACCGCGCGGGGCGCGATCGATATTTTCGACAAGCGTAATGAAGTCGGTCAGTTCCTTGATCGCAGCGTCAATGTCTGCGCGCTGGGCCTGCATCCGTTCAACCTGCTGCTTGCAGCGCGCCACGGTCACCCGGCGCTGCTCAACCCGGCCATCGCCCAGGTCATAGAGGTCGATCATTTCCTTGATTTCGGTCAGGCTGAAGCCAACGTTCTTGGCTCGCATGATCCAGGCCAGCCGGGCGCGGTCACGCTTGGAATAAACGCGGCTCAGCCCCTGCCGGGCCGGGGCAATCAGGCCTTCATCTTCATAGAAACGCAGCGCCCGCGCCGTCAGCCCGAATTCGGCTGTCAGGTCGGAGATCGTGAAACTTTCACGGGCCAGAGCATCGGGCCGCTCCAGGTGAGCGCCATCGTGAGCGGGAGGTGCGGAAACCGGCGAGTCCATCGCCGCCTGCTCTAGGTTCCCTTTACGTAAGCGTCAATCACCGATCCGGGCAAGCGAATCGTCATGGAGCACACGGTAGAAGCAGCTGGCCGCACCGGTATGACAGGCCGGGCCGGCCGGCCGAACCATCAGGACCAGCGCATCCTGATCGCAATCGACCCGGATCTCCTCAACCTTCAGCACATGGCCGGAACTCTCGCCCTTCATCCACAGCCGCCCGCGCGAGCGGGAATGGAAGTGAGCAAGGCCCGTCTCGCGCGTTTTAGCCAGGGCTTCGGCATCCATATGAGCCAGCATCAGGATTTCGCGGCTGTCCGCATCGACCGCCACGGCGGTCAACAGCCCATTGGCGTCAAAACGGGGCTGGAACGTGCTGCCCTGCTCGCGGTCGTCATTGTGGTTCATGGGATGATCCTTGTTGCAGGATAACCACATCTGTCGACCAAAATCTGCATCGCACTCGCTTGGCGCTTTTCAGGCCCCGCAAGTTCGGGGAAAGAAGCAGAGCGGCAAAAGCGGCCAAGGTTCAGGGACCAGGCCGGCTCCACAAACGGAGCCACCGCATGAGGGAATAGGCGAGGCGGTCAAAGGGGGACTGCCTAATCGCGCAAGCGGCGCCAGACAGTATCGTCACGAGGACGCCCGGGGCCCAGCTCCGGGCGTTTTCGTTAGCGGACCAGATCAAGCGCCTCGTCGAGCACACGGGCAAAGCAGGCAATCCGCACCTTGTCCGCCCCGGCACGCTTTAACGCCTTGACGCAGGTTTCGCTGGTTGCGCCGCTGGTCAGGACATCATCGATCAGCAGGACCGGTCTGCCGCGAAGCCGATCGGCCCGCGCCGGATGCACGCCAATCGCCCCACTGAGCGCCCGGAGCCGTGCGGCCCGGCCAAGCCCGCCCAGCATCGGTGTGGCCCTGCCTCGCACCAGTCCGTCAACCAGCAGAGTGGCGCCAGTGGCCCGCGCGATCTCGGCCGCCAGCAAGGCAGACTGGTTGAAACCGCGCCGCCACAGCCGCCAGCGGTGCAGCGGCACCGGCACGATCAGCCAATCGGGGCAGACGTCAGGCAGCCGCGCCGCCATCAGGCGCGCCATCAGAGGTGCCAGAGCAATCCGGCGGCCATGCTTGAGCGCCAGGACCAGACGGCGCGAGCCCTCGGTGTAGAGCGTGGCGGCCGCGATGCCGTCGTGCAGCGGCGGATTGGCAAGGCAGGGAGCGCAGACCATGCCATCGGGCGCGCCTTCGCCGAACGGGCGCTGGCAGGCGGTGCAGCAGGGCTCGCCGGGGATCGCCAGTTCACCCCAGCAAGCGGGGCAAAGCCCGCCTTGGCTGGCCAGCGCATCACCGCACAGGGGGCAGCGTGGCGGGAAGACCAGGTCCACGATCGGTGCAAGGGCGGCAGGAACCGGCATGAACCGCGACTATCGCTTGCACCCGCCCGCCACGCAAGGCAGTGCGGGGACGTGAGTAACCAGGCCCCACCCCAGATCTTCTCGCCCGCGCGCCGCCTCGCGGTTCGGCGCCGCGCACTGGCATTGCAGAAACGTCCGAATGCGGCGCGCTACCTGCTGGACGACATGGCCGAAGACCTGCTCGAACGGCTTGCCTTCCTGCGCCATGAGCCCAAGCGGGTGCTCTTGATCGGCATGGCGCCGGACAGCCTTGTCTCGGATCTCGAAGCACGTGGCGCGGCAGTCAGCGGGGTTGAGCCCGCCGCGGGCTTTGCCGACGAACAGCCCTTCCCCGAGAGCGGCTTTGACCTGATCGCCAGCTTCGGCACGCTCGATACGGTCAACGATCTCCCCGGCGCGCTGATCCATATCCGCAATGCCTTGGCCCCTGGCGGCCTTGCCATTGCCAGCTTCGTCGGCGCCGGGAGCCTGCCAGCCCTGCGGGCCGCGATGCTGGCTGCCGACGGCGATCGCCCGTCCCCGCGGCTTCATCCGGCGGTCGACGTTCTCGCCGGGGGCCAACTGCTGCAACGCGCCGGTTGGGCCGACCCGGTGGTCGACAGCCGCTCACTCAACGTCCGCTTCAGCAGCTTGGCCAGCCTATTGACTGACCTTCGCGCTCAAGCCTTGATAAATGTCCTGATGCAGGCTGGTCCGATGCTGACCAAGAACCAATATTCTATTGTTACCAAAGCGTTTGAAGGTGGAATCGTAGAGCGTTTCGAGATCCTGACACTCAGCGGTTGGAAGCGTTAAGCGCAGCCTGCGCCGCTGCAAGGCGGGCAATCGGGACGCGGTAGGGTGAGGCGCTGACGTAATCGAGCCCAACCGCCTCGCAGAAGGCGATCGAGGCCGGATCGCCGCCGTGTTCGCCGCAGATGCCCAACTTCAGGTCGCCCCGCGTCTTGCGCCCGCGCTCGGCCGCCAGTTCGACAAGCTGACCAACACCCTCGACATCAAGGCTAACGAAGGGATCGCGGGGATAGATGCCCTGTTCGACGTAGGGCGTCAGGAACCGGGCTGCGTCATCCCTCGAAACACCAAGAGTTGTTTGCGTCAGGTCATTGGTACCAAACGAGAAGAACTTTGCCTCTTCGGCAATTTCGCCCGCCATAAGGGCGGCGCGCGGCAGCTCAATCATGGTGCCGACGAGGTAATCCACCCGCCGCCCCTGCTCGGCAAACACGGCTTCCGCCGTGCGCTCGACCAGCGCCTTGAGGATCGCCAGTTCCTTGCGTGTGGCGACCAGCGGGATCATCACTTCGGGCACGGGCGCTTCGCCGCTTTCGGTGGCGACCGAGCAGGCCGCCTCAAAGATCGCACGGGCCTGCATTTCATAGATTTCCGGGAAAGTAATCCCCAGGCGGCAACCGCGATGGCCCAGCATCGGGTTGAATTCGTGCAGCTCGCCAGCGCGGCGCTTTAGCGTATCGACGCCAATGCCGATCGCTTCCGATAGCTCGCTGAAATCGGCCTCGCTGTGCGGCAGGAATTCGTGCAGCGGCGGATCGAGCAGGCGGATGGTAACCGGGAGCCCCGCCATGACGGCGAAGATCGCCTGAAAATCGGCGCGCTGTTCGGGCAGCAGCTTGGCCAGCGCGGCGCGTCGGCCGGCTTCGTCTTCGGCCAGGATCATCTGGCGCACGGCGGAAATCCGCCCCGCATCGAAGAACATATGCTCGGTCCGGCACAGGCCAATGCCCTCTGCCCCGAACTGGCGCGCCATCCGGCAATCTTCGGGCGTTTCGGCATTGGTGCGAACCTTCATCCGCCGATGGGCATCTGCCCAGGCCATAAGCGTTCCGAAATCACCCACCAGCTCGGGCTCGATCGTCGCCACCTTGCCGGCCATGACTTCGCCATTGGCGCCATCAAGGGTGATAACGTCGCCTTCCTTGAGCTCGCGTTGCCCGATTTTCAGCGTCCGGCTGGCCATGTCGATCGAAACAGCGGAGGCGCCCGACACACAGGGCCGACCCATGCCGCGCGCAACCACGGCCGCGTGCGACGTCATGCCGCCGCGCGCCGTAAGGATGCCCCTGGCGGCGTGCATGCCGTGGATGTCTTCCGGACTGGTCTCAACGCGGACCAGGATCACCGCCTCGCCCATGCCGGCGCGCTTTTCGGCAGTATCGGCATCGAGCACGATCGCACCCGAGGCCGCCCCCGGACTGGCCGGGAGGCCGCGCGCCAGCACGTCGCGGGTCGCAGAGGGATCGAGCGTCGGGTGCAGCAACTGGTCGAGCGCCATCGGATCGACGCGTTTGATTGCCGTGGCCTCATCGATCAGACCCTCGCCCACCATATCGACCGCCATCTTCAGCGCGGCCTTGGCGGTGCGCTTGCCGGAACGAGTCTGCAGCATCCACAGCTTGCCGCGCTCAACGGTAAATTCGATGTCCTGCATGTCGCGGTAATGCTTCTCAAGCAGCTCAAACACCGCGGCCAGCTCGGCATAGGCGCCGGGCATGGCCTCTTCCATCGAAAGCGGCTTGGCCCCGGCGCGTTCGCGCGCGGCCTTGGTCAGGTACTGCGGCGTGCGGATGCCCGCTACCACATCCTCACCCTGCGCGTTGACCAGCCATTCGCCGTAATAGGCCTTCTCGCCAGTCGCCGGATCGCGGGTGAAAGCCACGCCGGTGGCGCTGGTATCGCCCATATTGCCAAAGACCATGGCCTGAACATTGACCGCGGTGCCCCAATCACCCGGAATGTCGTTCAGCCGGCGGTAAACCTTGGCGCGATCGGAATCCCAGCTATCGAACACGGCGCGGATCGCGCCCCACAGCTGCTCATGCGGATCCTGCGGGAAAGAGCGGCCGAGTTCGCTTTCGACGATCGCCTTGTATTCGCGCACGAGCGATTGCCAGTGCGAAGCCTCCATCTCAACATCGGCGTAAAAGCCGTTGTCTTCCTTGGCGATTTCAAGCGCATCCTCAAACAGATGGTGATCGAGGCCCAGCACCACGTCGGAATACATCTGGATGAAGCGGCGGTAGCTGTCCCAGGCGAAGCGCTCGTCGCCAAAAGAGGCTGCCAGGCCTTCAACCGTCGCGTCATTGAGCCCAAGGTTGAGAACCGTGTCCATCATGCCGGGCATCGAAACACGGGCACCGGAACGGACGGAAACCAGCAGGGGATTGGCCGCATCGCCGAATTTCTTGCCTACGGCCGCCTCGATATGGGTAAGCGCTGTCTGCACTTCTGCCTTCAGGCCCTCCGAGAAGTCACCACCTTCAGCAAGGTAGCGGACGCACTCCTCGGTCGTAATCGTGAAGCCCGGGGGCACTGGCAAGCCGATCCCGGCCATCTCGGCCAGGTTGGCGCCCTTTCCACCAACTACAGTCTTGTCCTTCGCCCGGGGATCGGCGTGGCTAACCCCGCCGCCGAATGCGAATACGTATGTAGCCATGGAAAACCGCCGTTGCTGAAACCGGCGATTCGGTTGCCGGTGTGCAGTTTCCCTAGCCTTCGATCTTTCCGAAGTCAGCCACTTTGTGCACTGCAGCAAAAAACCTTGCGAGGAGGGAAAGGCGTGCGGCGCGCTTCACCAGGTCAGGATCGTTGACCATCACCGCCTCGAAGAAGGCATCAATCGGTGCGCGGAGCGAAGCCAACGCGGCCATCGCCCCGGCGAAATCTTCTGCCGCAACTGCCGCCTGAGCCTGCGGTTCAGCAACTTCAAGTGCTCCGAACAGAGCAGCCTCAGCCGCATCGGGTGCAGGATTGACGGCCCCGGCCTCGAACGATTCCTTTTTGAGGATATTGGCAGCGCGCTTGTAACCCGCCAGCAGGTTGGTGCCGTCTTCTGTGCCCATGAAGGCCTGGAGGGCATGAACGCGGGCAAGCAGCCGGACAAGATCGTCCTCGCGGCCCAGCGCAAAGACCGCGTCGATCAGATCGTGCCGGACACCTGCTTCGCGCTGCTGGACCTTAAGGCGGTCAGCGAAGAAGGCCAGCACATCGCCCTCACCCACGCCGAAGCGCAGGCCGTTGGTCGTTACGATCTGGATAATGCC
>CAWUNP010000027.1:0-9746 GCA_963923805.1 uncultured Novosphingobium sp.
GTAGAGAGGTCTCGTGGGCTCGGAGATGTGTATAAGAGACAGCCTCCATAGTGGCCTGATCCGATGAAGCTAGGGGAATGGCAGATGGCGGGCAATCCGCAGACCACGCCGGTTGAAGGTGCCGAACGTCCGCTGGCGATCGAGGCGCGCGGGCTGGTCAAACGCTTCGACGGTTTCACCGCCGTGGACGGGGTCGACATCGCGGTGCCCGAAGGTGCGATATACGGGATCCTTGGTCCGAATGGCGCGGGCAAGACCACGACCCTGCGGATGCTGCTGGGGATCATCGATCCCGATGCGGGTCTGCGCCGCGTGCTGGGGTATGAGCGCCCGCACGAGATCAGCCACGCGATCGGCTACCTGCCCGAAGAACGCGGCCTCTATCCGGCCATGAAGGCCTATGAGGCGATTGCCTTCCTTGGTGCGCTGCGCGGACTGCCACTGGCTGAGAGGCGCAAGCGCGGCAAGGCGCTGCTCGAAGAACACGGCCTGGGCTATGCGGTCGATCGCCAGATCCGCCAGCTGTCAAAGGGCATGGCGCAGCAGGTGCAACTGCTCGGGACGCTGGTGCATGAGCCGAGACTGGTCGTGTTCGATGAACCCTTCTCCGGTCTGGATGCCCTCAACCAGGGCAAGCTGGAGCGGATGATCCGCGCCCTTGCCGCCGCGGGCACCACGGTGATCTTTTCGACCCACGTGATCGCCCATGCCGAGCGTCTGTGCGATGAAGTGGCAATCATTGCCGGGGGCAAGGTGCCCTTTGCCGGACCGGTCGACGTGGCGCGGGATCGCATCCCGCCGCAGGTGCGGCTGGAAACGCGGGAAAGCGATGGCACCTGGCGCAAGGCCTTGCCCGCCGATGCCCGTCACGAAGGCAAGCACTGGTTCTTCTCGCTCCCCGAGAGCGGGATCGAACCGTTGCTCCGCGCGCTGATCGAAGGCGAGGCGGGGATCCTATCGCTGTCGATCGAGCGCGCCGGCCTGCATGATGCCTTCGTGGCCATCGCGGGCGAGGCGGCGGCCGCGGCGCTGGAGCAGGACAAGGCCGAGGAGGGCCGCTGAGATGAGCATCGGACGACTCTCTACCCTGGCTGCCGCCTTCGTGGTGGCGCGGCGCGATTTCACCGCGATCCTGTTTTCGCGCGCGTTCCTGTTTTTCCTGCTGGGCCCCTTGTTCCCCGTGCTGGTTGGCGGACTGGCCGGCGGAATCAGCGCAGCCGTGCAAAGCAATGCGGCCAGACCCGAACTGGGGCTGGTCATGGCGTCCAATGATACCGCGGCCTTGCTGGCGGCCCGCCAGCGCCTGGCGGAGCCGCTCGATTCAAGCCTGCCGGTGCTGGTGGCAGTCCGGCCGCCTCGCCCGGGGGAGGCCTTTGACGCTGCTGCTGCCATGCAGGACAAGCGTCTGAACCTGGCAGCAGTGCTCACCGGCACCTTGCAGCGGCCGGTGCTGTCCGGCCCGGAAGAACGTATTGATGCTTGGCAAGGTCCGGTTGCAATGCTGGCGGCCGAGGCCCGGCGCGAACGGGCAACGGCCTTTCCAGCGGTCGATCTTGTCCCGCTCGATCTGGCGACGACAGCCGATGCCGTGCGGGGCCAGCGGGTGACCGCCCAGCTCGGCCAGACCGTGCTGTTCATGCTGACCATGTTGCTGGCGGGGATGGTCCTGTCCAACCTGGTTGAGGAAAAGGCCAACAAGATCATCGAGGTTCTGGCCGCAGCGATCCCGATCGATGCTGTGTTCCTGGGCAAGCTGTTTGCCATGCTGGCGGTGTCGCTGGTCGGGATTGCGGTCTGGGCCATGGCGGGCGGGGCAATCGTGCTGGCATCGGGCGGCGCAGTTCATAATCTGCCGGCGCCGGCAGTGGGCTGGCCGTGGTTCGTGCTGCTGGGTACGGCTTACTTTGCGATGGGCTATCTGCTGCTCGGTTCGCTGTTCCTGGCGATCGGTTCGATGGCTGCAACGGTGCGTGAAGTGCAGACGCTGTCGATGCCGGTCACGATGCTGCAACTGCTCAACTTCTTCTTCGCCTCGTGGGCTGTCGCCAAGCCAGGGACGGTGATCGAATGGGCCGCGATGATCGTGCCGTTCAGCTCGCCCTTCACCATGGTGGCCCGGGCGGCCCGCGATGAGGCCTTGTTGCCCCACTTTCTGGCGCTGGCCTGGCAAGCGCTGTGCGTGGCGCTGTTTGTGCGGCTGGGGGCGAGCCTGTTCCGTCGCTGGGTGATGAAGAGCGGTCCGGCGCAAACCGATCCGAAAGGATTGCTGCGTAGCCTGTTCAAGCGCCAGTCCGTGCCGTGAATGGGCTGCGTACCTGCGGCGCTATTGACTCTGAGGTAAGTTAGACCAACTAAGTCTTATAAGGAAACTGATTGCGACCCACGCAGCAGAGAGGATTCGCCATGGCTACCCAGATCGCTGATACCCCGTTCAAGTATCGTAGTTCGCCCAGTGCGACCGAGGCGTTCGAGGCCTGGTTGAAGGAGCATGGCCAGGAACTGCCCAAGCACACCCACCCGTGGGACGTGTCGCGGTCCGACATTTACGTTGAGGACCGTTGGCAGCCGATCTTTGCCGAAATGCGCGCCAAGGCTCCGATCAACAAGGTCGAGGGTACCCCCTATGGCGATTACTGGAATGTGACCTCGGTCAAGACGATCCAGCACGTTGAATCGCTTCCGGAACTGTTCTCCTCGTCCTGGCAATATGGCGGGATCACGATCGGCGATCCGCCGGAAGATGCCGATCCGGTCCAGCTTGAAGAGCGCCGCCTCCCGATGTTCATCGCCATGGACCGGCCCGAACACACCGGCCAGCGCCGCACCGTGGCCCCGGCCTTCACCCCGGGAGAGATCGACAAGATGGCGGCCGAAGTGCGGATGCGCACCGCTGCCGTGCTTGATAGCCTGCCTTGGGGCGAAGAGTTTGACTGGGTCGACAAGGTTTCGATCGAGCTGACCACCGGCATGCTCGCGATCCTGTTCGGCTTCCCGTGGGAAGACCGCCGCCTGCTGACCTTCTGGTCGGACTGGGCTGGCGATGTCGAACTGGGCCTGGCGCGCGAACTCAATGATACGCGGTTCGAGATCCTGCAGGAAATGGCCCAGTACTTCGGCCGCCTGTGGATGGAGCGGACCGGCGCTCCGCCGAGCCGCGATCTGATCTCGATGATGATCAATTCGGACGCGATGAACCACATGAGCCCGCAGGAGTTCATGGGCAATCTCGTGCTGCTGATCGTGGGCGGCAATGACACCACCCGCAACACCATGTCGGGGATCGTCCATGCGCTTGACCAGTTCCAGGACCAGCGTGCGATCCTGGAAAACGATCCCTCGGTGATCCCCAATGCGGTGCAGGAATGCATCCGTTATGTCACCCCGCTGGCCCATATGCGCCGCACCGCGACGGACGATGCCGACCTGTTCGGCAACCAGATCAAGAAGGGTGACAAGCTGATCCTGTGGTACATCAGTGCCAACCGGGATGAGACGGTGTTCGAGAACCCGGACAAGCTGATCGTCACGCGTGAAAATGCCCGGCGCCACGTTGCGTTCGGTTATGGCATCCACCGCTGCGTGGGCGCGCGCCTGGCCGAACTGCAGCTCAAGATCCTGCTTGAGGAAATGCACGAGCGGCGGATGCGGGTGAACGTGACCGGCAAGGTCGAGCGGGTCCGCGCGAACTTCGTCCACGGCTTCCGCAAGCTGGGCGTCACGCTGAGCAAGTTCTGATGCAGGGACGGCGGCAGTTCCTTGGCTGGCTGGCTGCGGGCGCTGCCGCCAGTGGCATTGCCGCCTGCTCCAGTGCCGAGGCCCGCACCTATCCGGTTCGCTACAGCGATGCGGAATGGAAAAAGCGGCTCACCAAAGAGCAGTATTACATCCTGCGCCAGAAGGGCACGGAATATCCCGGCACTTCGCCGCTGCTGCACGAAAAGCGCCAGGGCCTGTTCGTCTGCGCCGCGGATGGCAATCCGCTCTATTCGTCGGCCAAGAAGTATGAAAGCGGCACCGGCTGGCCCAGCTTCTGGGATGTCTTGCCTGGCGCGATCGGCACCTCGACCGATTTCGAGACCGGCTATCCCCGCACCGAAGTGCATTGCTCCAGGTGCGGCGGGCACCTTGGCCATGTTTTCAATGATGGCCCCAAGCCCACCGGCAAGCGCTATTGCATGAACGGTGATGCGCTGCTGTTCCGCCCGGCCTGATCGCTGCTGGCTGGTGGTGCGGACGGTGGGACTCGAACCCACACGAGCAAGGCTCAGGGGATTTTAAGTCCCCGGCGTCTACCATTCCGCCACGTCCGCGCTGCCCGTGCCATAGGGAAGTAAGATCGCGATATCCATCCCCGTAACGGCAACGGCCCGCCTCCCTTGCGAGAAGCGGGCCGCTGGCAGGTTGGTCGGGACCTGGTCCGACCGGTCAGGCCTTAATCGGCATTGAGCCGGGCACGCATTTCCTTGCCGGGCTTGAAATAGGGGACCTTCTTGCCCGGTACCGAAACGCTGGCGCCGGTGCGCGGGTTGCGGCCCTGACGGGGATCGCGCTGACGCGTGGAAAACGCACCAAAGCCACGCAGTTCAACCCGTCCGCCTTGCGCCAGCCGCTGTTCGATTTCCTCAAAAAAGGTGTCGACCACCTTTTCGACTTCGTCGGCGCGAAGGCCGGGATTGTCGCGAGCAAGAGCCTGGAGCAGTTCGGATCTGATCATTTCACGCCTTCCTAGAGGTTTGCACAACCCCGTGATCTTTTGATTTGTTCAATCGTTGCGGCGCGGCGCGATCCTCGACCCGAAGCGGATCACGCTGCTGCAGGGTTAGATGCCAGAGCAAGGCTCTGTATGCAATCGCAGATTCGCGCCGATCTGGCTCAGATTGCGAGTAAATCCGCCGCCGCCAGTCCAAGTCGCTCCATCCGGGCGCGGATTTCCGGCCAATCCCGCGAAAGGAAACGTTCACGCTCGGTCTGCCGCAGCCGGTCTGCTGCCCCGCGGGCGACAAACATCCCCACCCCGCGCTGGACCTCGACCAGACCATCCAGCTGGAACTGCTGATAGGCCTTGGCCACGGTAAGCGGATTGGCCCCCTGTTCTGCCGCCAGTGCGCGGACCGATGGGAGCATCGCGCCTTCAGGATAGGTGCCATCGATGATCGCTGCGGCGATCAGGTCGCGCAGCTTCAGATAAACGGGTTGAGAGTGACCGGCCATACTGTCTCAGTGCCATAATACAGCGCGGCGGACAAGGGGAATCAGAGCACGGCTCTTCCCTGCAATAATCCGAAAGGCGCGATTAATTTTGCTTCACAGTCGCGCAAAGCTGGCTAGTCTCCGCCGCCATAACGTCCCGCGCCCGACGCGGGCCTGCCTGTCATTGGGGAGCATTTGATGAAAGACCTGTCCTTGTGGAACGAGGGTGACTGGATCGCGGTGATCGCGATCGTCGTCCTCGGCATTTTCCTGGCGATTGGCGGCAAGATCGCCATTCAGAAGGAGCCGGAATTCGCAGGCCATCCCAAGGGCCTGTACATGCTGTTCTTCGCCGAAATGTGGGAGCGCTTCTCTTATTACGGCATGCGTGCCCTGCTGATTTTCTACCTGACCAAGCACTGGCTGTTCAGCGATGGCAACGCCAACCTGATCTACGGCGCCTATACCAGCCTGGTCTACATCACCCCGGTGCTGGGCGGCTATCTGGCTGACCGCTACCTCGGCCAGCGCAAGGCCGTGCTGTTCGGCGGCCTGCTGCTGGCGATCGGCCACTCGCTGATGGCGGTTGAAGGGGTGCACGGCGTCACTGATCCGCTGATCAAGCAGGCCGACCCGGCGATCAACGTGTTCTGGGCGGCGCTGGCCTTCATCATTGTCGGCTCGGGCTTCCTCAAGGCCAATATCTCGGTGATGGTCGGCCAGCTCTACAAGCTGACCGACGTGCGCCGCGACAGCGCATATACCGTGTTCTACATGGGCATTAACGTCGGCGCGGCGCTCGGCACGATCCTGGTCGGCTATCTGGGTGAGACGATCGGCTGGGGCTATGGCTTTGGCCTGGCCGGTATCGGCATGCTGCTGGGCCTGGTCGTCTTCGTCCTGGGCAAGGGCGTTCTCAACGGCGCGGGTGAAGCGCCGGCTCCGCTCGCCAAGTCGCGCGAGATGACGCTTTACGGCATTGGCATTGCCGCCGTGGCGGTGTGCTGGGCGCTGGTCCAGTACCAGTCCGTGATCCAGAACCTGCTCATCTTCTCGGGCGTCGCGCTGCTGGGCTATGTGCTCTTCCAAACCTTCAAGCTCGACAAGGAACCGCGTGAGCGGATGTTCGCGATCCTGTTCCTCATTTCGCTGAACCCGCTGTTCTGGGGCCTGTTCGAACAGGCCGGCGGTTCGATGAGCCTGTTCACCGATCGCTATGTCGATCGCGGGGATACCCCGGCTTCGCTGTTCCAGTCGATCAACCCGATCTACATCATCATCATCGCGCCGCTGTTCGCGGGGCTGTGGCAGTGGCTGGGCAAGCGCGGCAAGGAACCTTCGGCCCCGGCCAAGTTCGGCCTGGCCCTGGCGCAGATGGGGCTGGCCAACCTGGTGCTGGTCTGGGGGGCGCAGGCCTATGGCGTGGCGGCGATGACCCCGGTGCTGTTCGTCTTCCTCTATTACCTGCTGGCCACCACGGGTGAGCTTTGCCTTTCGCCGGTCGGGCTTTCGGCGATGAACCGCCTGGCGCCGAGCTACCTGGCCTCGCTGATCATGGGGGCCTGGTTTTACATGACCGCGGTGGGCAACTTCGTCGCCGGCAAGATCGGTGAAGCGACCGGCGGCCATGGCGGCGAAATGAGCAAGGAAAAACTGCTCGAGATCTATCAGCTGTTCGGCTGGATCTCGATCGGCGCAGCCGTTGCCGTCCTGCTGCTGTCACGGGTGGTGAAAGGCTGGATGCATCTCGATACCTTGGAGGACCGCAAGTAATGCGCACGACCAAGCTGATCGCCGGGATCGCGGCGCTGGCCCTGCTGGCCAGCCCGGGCCTGGCCGAAAAGAAGAAGAAGGAAGACACGCTCTCCCCCGCGGCGCGGGCCGCGCGGGAGTTCAACAAGAACCCCTTCCCTTCGACCTACAAGCCCTATCCCGGCGAGCCGACCGCGCTGGTCGGCGCGACGGTGTTCGATGGTGCCGGTGGCCGGATCGAGAATGGCACCGTGCTGCTGGCCGATGGCAAGGTTGTGGCGATCGGCGGGGCGGACCTGACCATCCCGGCGAACTTCCGCCAGGTTGATGCCAAGGGCAAGTTCGTCACCCCGGGGATCATCGATATCCACTCGCACCTGGGGGACTATCCCAGCCCGAGCGTGCAGGCCCTGTCCGATGGTAACGAGGCGACTGCGCCCACCACGCCGGAAGTCTGGGCGGAACATTCGATCTGGCCGCAGGACCCGGGCTTCAGCCGGGCCCTGGCCAATGGCGGGATCACCTCGCTGCAAATCCTGCCGGGTTCGGCCAACCTGATGGGCGGCCGCTCGGTGGTGATCAAGAACGTCTATTCGCGCACGATCCAGGGGATGAAGTTCCCCGGCGCGCCCTATGGCCTGAAGATGGCCTGCGGCGAAAACCCGAAGCGGGTCTATGGCTCCAAGGGCCGGATGCCCTCGACCCGGATGGGCAATATCGCGGTCAACCGGATGACCTGGATGAAGGCGCAGGAATACCGCGCCCGCCGCGCCGCCGGCAAGCTGGAGACGCGCGACCTGGCGATGGAAACGCTGGCCGGGGTGCTTGATGGCGAGATCCTGGTCCAGAACCACTGCTACCGCGCCGATGAAATGGCGCTGGTGCTCGATATGGCCAAGGAGTTCGGCTACAAGGTCAGTGCCTTCCACCACGCCACCGAAGCCTACAAGATCGGCGATCTGCTGAAGGCCGCCGGGACCTGTTCGGCGATCTGGGCTGACTGGTGGGGCTTCAAGATGGAAAGCTATGATGCAATCCCGGAAAACGCCGGGATCCTGCAAAAGGCCGGGGCCTGCGTGGTGATCCACTCGGATGACGAGAACGGCATCCAGCGGCTCAACCAGGAAGCCGCCAAGGCGCAGGGCGATGCCCGCCGTGCCGGGATCGACATTTCCGATGCCGAAGTGATCCGCTGGCTGACGCTCAATCCGGCGACTGCCATGGGGATCAACCAGCAGACCGGCAGCCTTGAACCCGGCAAGATGGCTGACGTAGTGCTGTGGAACGGCAATCCGCTCTCGGTCTATTCGCGGCCGGACAAGGTCTGGATCGACGGCGCCCTGCTGTTCGATGCGGCCGATCCGAAGCGCCGTCCGGTGAGTGATTTCGAACTGGGCCAGGTCGGTGAAGGAGACGTGAAATGAGCCCGCGCCAGCTGCTGCTCAGCGCCGCCGCGCTGCTCGCCCTTTCGGCTCCCGCCGTGGCCGAGGATATCGCGATTACCAATGCCACTGTCGTCATCGGCGACGGCTCTGCCCCGATCCCGAACGGCACGGTTGTGCTGCGCGGGGGCAAGGTGCTGGCGGCCGGGGCCGGCGTGGCCGTGCCGGCCGGGGCGCGCACGATCGACGCTTCCGGCAAATGGGTTACACCCGGGCTGGTCGTCACCGTCACCGATATCGGCCTGTTCGATGTCGAAGGCGTTGACGAATCCAACGATGAAGGGGCCGACAAGAGCCCGTTCAGCGCTGCGCTTGACCTGTCGCCCGCGATCAATCCGCTGGCCCAGCACATCGCCGTCAGCCGGGCCGGCGGGGTAACCCGCGCCGCGGTTGCACCGCTGCGCACGGGGACGATCTTCGGCGGGCAGGGCGCAATCATCGATCTCGCTTCGGATGGCCAGCCGATTACCCAGGCGCGCGCGTTCCAGATTGTCCAGCTGGGCGAAGATGGGGCGCGGGCTGCCGGCGGCAGCCGTGCCGCAGTCCATGCCGTGCTGCGCAACGCCTTCATGGAAGCGCGCGAACTGGCGCGCCGTGGTGGTGGCCAGGGTGCCGATCCGCGGCTGCAGGATGCCGCGCCCGAACGGCCCGGCGACGCCCTGCTCAACCGCTTCGATGCCGCTGCCCTGGTGCCGGTGGTAACGGGACGCCAGCCGCTTTACGTCCGCGCCGAACGCGCGGCCGATATCCGCATGGCCTTGGCACTCAAGACCGATTTCCCGGCGCTCAAGCTGGTGATCGTCGGCGCGACCGAAGGCTGGACTGTGGCGAAGGAACTGGCCGCCTCGGGCGTGCCGGTGCTGGCCACCCCGCTCAATGACCTGCCCGCCAGTTTCGAGCAGCTTGGTGCCACCCAGTCTAATGTCGGCCGCATGGCCGCCGCGGGCGTCAAGGTGGGCCTGGGCGCATTTGGCGATCAGCCGCGCTATGCCCCGCAATATGCCGGCAACATGGTCGCGCTGACCAAGGTGCCGGGCGCCAGCGGGCTTGACTGGGGTCGCGCCTTTGCGGCGATCAGTTCGGTCCCGGCCGCGATCCTGGGCATGGGGGACAAGTTCGGCAGCCTCAAGCCGGGTCTCGCCGGGGATGTGGTGATCTGGGACGGCGATCCGCTCGAGAACCGTTCCGGCGTGGTCCGGGTGATGATCGACGGGGTCGAACAGTCACTGGTCAACCACACCACCAAGCTGCGTGATCGCTACAAGGTGCCGACCGAGGGCGCGCTGCCCAAGGCCTATGAGTGGTAAGATGTCCCCCTCCCGCTTGCGGGAGGGGGACATCTTACCACTCATAGGCCTTGGG
>CAWUNP010000028.1:0-9677 GCA_963923805.1 uncultured Novosphingobium sp.
CTTGGCGAAACCGATCACCCGCTGCAGCAGCCAGGCCCCGCCATCGCCGGGGATATGCTCGATGCTGGCGAGGCGCTGGCCTGCGGCCTCGTCTCGCGCGTGGTGCCTGATGCGGAACTGCTTGATGCGGCCCGTTCGCTCGCCGCAAAGATCGCCGCCAATCCGCCCCACGCCGTGCGCATGACCAAGCGTCTGCTGTGGGAAGCGCGCCGTTCCGACCTGGCGACCGTGCTCGAAATGTCGGCCGCAATGCAGGCTGTCGCTCACGCCACCAGCGATCACGAGGAAGCCGTCAACGCCTTCCTCGAAAAGCGCAAACCGGTGTTCAAGGGCGACTAGATCACATCGAATGTGATTTTTCTGTCGCATCACATTGTGATGTGATAGGCGAGTCGCATGTCAGCAAATCTCATCGATCGCGTCCGCCGTCTCGTCACCGAAGGGGGCATGTCGCGTGCCGGACTGGCCCGCGCTGCGGGCTTGCACGCCAACACCCTGCGGGACTGCACCGAAGCGGACTGGAACCCCACCGCCGAAACGCTCGGTAAGCTGGAGCGCTTTCTGTGGGACAGCGATGACGAGCCGGTGCTGGTCCCGATCGAGGATATTATCGAGGAAGCCCGCAACGGCCGGATGTTCATCCTGGTCGACGATGAAGACCGCGAGAACGAGGGCGATCTCGTCATCCCCGCCCAGATGGCGACGCCCGATGCGATCAACTTCATGGCCATGCATGGCCGCGGCCTGATCTGCCTGACCATGACGCGCGAGCGGACCGACCAGCTGGGCCTCGAACTGATGGCCCGCAACAACGGCACCCGCCACGAAACCGCCTTCACCGTCTCGATCGAGGCACGTGAGGGTGTGACCACCGGCATTTCCGCAGGCGACCGCGCCCGCACCGTCGCCGTAGCGATCGATGCCAGCAAGGGCCGGCAGGACATCGTTACCCCGGGCCACGTTTTCCCGCTGATCGCCCGCGATGGCGGCGTGCTGGTGCGCGCCGGGCATACCGAAGCCTCGGTCGACATTTCGCGACTGGCCGGCCTCAATCCCTCTGGCGTGATCTGCGAGATCATGAACGAAGACGGCACCATGGCCCGCATGGATGACCTGATCCCCTTCGCCCGCAAGCACGGGCTGAAGATGGGCACGATCCGCGACCTGATCGCCTATCGCCGCAAGCACGATCACCTGGTTGAAAAGCGCGCAGAACTGCGGTTCGAGAGCCGCTGGGGCGGCGAATGGACCGCCTACACCTTCTTCAACAAGGCCACCGACGATGAGACCATCGCCCTGGTCAAAGGCCACATCACGCCCGACAAACCCACGCTTGTTCGCATGCACACGATGAGCATGTTCGTGGACGTGTTCGGCGAAGCCAATGAGCGTTCGGGCCTGCTCTCGCGCTCGATGGAAATGATTGCCGAGGAAGGCACCGGGGTGCTGGTCCTGATCAACAAGCGCATGCCGGGTGTGGTCTCGCGCTTCATCGAACTGCGGCAGCAGGGCAAGGGTGCCGGTGCGCCCGAAGTGGAACAGCTGCGCGACTACGGCGTTGGTGCACAGATCCTTGCGGAACTGGGCGTCCATGACATGATCCTACTCTCCAACACGCATCACACCCTTGCCGGGCTCGAAGGCTATGGCCTCTCGATTGTCGGCGAACGGGCCATCACGGGAACGGCAGGCGAATAATGGCTAAATTTCTTATCGTTGAAGCGCGCTTTTACGATCACCTCAACGATCAGCTGATCGCCGGAGCCAAGGCCGCGCTCAAGGCTGCCGGCCACCAGGCCGACGTAATCACCGTGCCCGGGGCGCTGGAAATCCCCGGCGCAATCGTGCTGGCCGATCAGGCGCAGCTTTATGATGGCTACGTAGCCATCGGCGTGGTGATCCGTGGCGAAACCTACCACTTCGAGATTGTCGCCGGTGAATCTGCTCGCGGGATCATGGCGCTGACCATGGACGGCATGGCCATCGGCAACGGCATCCTGACGGTCGAAAACGAACAGCAGGCGCTGGTGCGCGCCGATCCGGGCCAGAAGGACAAGGGCGGCGAAGCAGCCAAGGCAGCGATCGCCCTGCTCGAACTGCGGAGCAAGTTCGGATGAGCGCGAACCAGCTCGCGGCACTTACCGCAGCCTGATTACCGACAAAGCCGCTTAGAGTGCGCACAAGGCTGCACAATCGCAGCTAACGCGCGCAGAATAGGCCCCAGAACGCCGACCGCACTCCACCCCCTTTGCGTCAGATGACGTGAGATGGAGTTTGGTCGCTGTTGGATAAAAGTTGGATTCCAATCACATCGCGCACACTGCAATGTGATTCCTGTTGGAAAATGTTGGACTAGCTGGTCAGCGGCGCGCAGCTGTCAGCTCGCCGGGCCTGATCGACCTGCGCGAACAGTTCAGCGGACGGTGCCAGACGACGGTCAAGAATGATCCCCTTGTCAGAGGGGGATTCAACCACCTGCATCCCCGCCGGAACAGCCTGCCCCTTGCGCGCCAGCACAAAGCGGATGCCATCCGGGAACTGCGCCGTGTCGAGCGCGGCGATATTGTCCGTATTTGCGGCGAAAACCGACAGCGAGACATAGCCCCGGTTCGGCGAAGGCGCCGCGCTGACCAGCAGCGGCCCATTGCTGAGATCATAGACACAGGACGAATAGGCCAGATCCGGCGAAGGCCGCACCACCCCGCGCGAATCCTTGGTGGTGCGCGGGCCGAACTTGAACTGGTTCACCGCCGCGCCATCGCCCGACATCCGGTTCATCGCCACGCGCATCAGCGCATGGGGAACCGCCATGACCAGACCCACATGGCCCAGGATCCCGGCACCGAGGAACAGGCCCAGCAGCTTCAATTTCCGGTTCATGCTGCACCTCCGCAATCGAGTTTGGTTACCTTGGGCATCGGGATCGAGGCATAATCGGCCTGCGCCGCCTTGCTCGGCAGGTAGAGCCGCAGGGTAATGTCATAGTCCCCCGCCTTGCTGGTTGAGGCCCAGGCGCCGCTTTCAGGCCGCTTGGGCGAGAGTATGCCGCTCCAGTCCGACTTGCCGTCCGGTTGCGCCTCGGTCTGGTCAAACGACAGGGCGTCATCATTGTTGAGCGGCAGGTAGTTGTCGTCAGCGTAAACCGTGATTGACCACCAGTGCGCGGGCAAAGCCCCGCCCGTCACCTGATAGCGACAGTCCTCGCGCAAGCGCGCGCCGCTGTCATCGGTGTTGCGGCTGAAATAGATCGCCTGGCTCTTGTTCAGTGCCAACAGACCGGAGACGGCAACGCGGGCGCGGGTCCAGGGATCGGCGTCAACCGAGCCGGTCACCTTGCTGCCGCTCCACCCGGAGTAGGTTTCCCCCTGCACCATCCCGTGCCGCAAGGTGTACCAGCCAGACGCCGCCCCGGCCACAAGGCCGGCCACGACGACCGCTGTCGTTATTGCCTTACCCGACATCCATAAACTCCTTCAGTCCCAGCGGCGCATAAGGGCCGATGATCAGTTGCTCGAACACGCCCATGCCTTCGCCATAGCGCTCCGAACGCACGCGTGAGACGAACTGGACGTGGTAATTGTCCATCGTGCGCGGATCGCACTGGGCGAGGCCAATGTCTTCACGCTCGACGGTAAGTTTGCCGTGATAGAGCCCGTGGCCCCACTTCGGGTGGGTATAGCCCAAACCGCGCATCTGGAACCGGCCGAGCGGTTCAAAGGTGATCCGGTCCGGGCCTTCGGGCGTTTCAACCGTCACCGTCCCGCCATTGGGCCAGCGCGTGCCAGGTGTCAGCGCGGCGTCCATCCGCGCGGCGGGAGTTTCGTAAAGTCCCTCTGCCCCGCTGCCATCGGGGGCAATGACCGCCCGGGTGTTCCAGGCGTGGCCGCCAGCATCGGCATTGATGTGGAAGAAGACCGATCGATCGGCAAAGTTGAGCGGGGTCCACTGCCAGAAGAAGCCCGGAATCACGCCGTGACCATGCGGCTGCTCATCGCGCGAGCCGACCGGGCGCACCCCCCACGAACGATCGCGGGTGCCGGCGGTGCCGGGCGCGCAATCCTGCCGTTCGCCATCGATTTCGATCCATCCGGTATAGTGCCCGTTCTGGGTCAGCCGGGTGTAGTCCATGAAGGTCCGCGGCCCGATCCGGTGGATGAAGCGCGGCTCCTCAATCGGGAAAGCGCGGCCGGTGAAGGTCAGGTCTGCCTTCAGCCCTTCCCCATCCACCACCACGCGCAGTTTGTGCAGCGGTTCCAGCACCTCGATCCGGATCGGCCCGACCTGCAGGTCAAACCGCTCCATGTTGAGTTCGCGGCTGGCGTGGACATTGTATTGCACGCCGTCGCGGATTGCCGAAAAGTGCGCGTCGGCCACGTTGAGGTGCGGATAGATCCCGAGCGCCACGGCAAAGAATCCCGAACCATCGGGGGCATAGCCGTTGAAGAAATAGCGATCGTAGAAATTGCGATCGGTCCCGGCATAGGCGACCGGTTCAGGCGTCTGGTGCAGCGGAAAATCGTCGCCCTTGGTCAGGACCATCGGATCAGCCTTTCAGTTTGGCGAGGCTGCCGTGCTGCAGCGCCAATGCGCAGCCGCCGCGGGCCATCGAGAGGAAGTTGGCATCGCCGCGCTCGGTGCGCTCGACATAGGCGGCGCTGAACACGGCAGTGGAAACGCCATGCAGCGCGCCGATTACGTAATCGTCCCAGATCGCATCGCGGATCAAAGCCACACCGCGTGCGGTCATTTCGGCGCAGTAAAGGTCAAGCAGTTCGGCCTCATGCGCGCGGCGCAGGTCATCACCGATGCCGGTGCCGAGGAAGTAACCGATGTCGGTCAAGCCGTTGCCCAGCGCGACCGTTTGCCAATCGAGCACGGCAATCGGTTCGGCCCCGCCCTTCACGTCGAACAGCATGTTATCGAGCCGGAAATCGCCATGGATCAGGCACTGCGGCGGCAGATCGCGCCCGAACCAGAGCGATCCGGCTTCGGCCAGTTCTTCGCAGACGGCCATGAATTCGGGCTCAAGGCTATCCGCATAGCGTTCGCGGAAGATCGCCTGGGCATTGGGGTAAAGCGCCTGAACCTGCGCGGCGACTTCGGGCTTGGCCTGCAGCCAGTCCGTCGCGAGGATCTCCGCGTCGCCCCAGCTCGGCGCGTGCAGCGCCGCGGCCTGAATTACCCCGGCGCGGGCATCGGCGGCGGAGCAGCTGGCCAGCTGGTTGCCGCCGCGCGCGGGACCGAGGTCTTCGAACAGCAGGATGAAATCGACACCATCATCCGCGATATCGGCGGCGATGGTTTCGGGAACGCGCACGCCGAGGTGCTGGCGCAGCTCGCGGTAGAAGCCCACTTCCTTGGCATAGAGGCCAAAGGCCGCCGCCGTGCCGCGGCTGGTAACGTCTGCGGCGGGGAACTTGCCTGCCAGCGTTGCCGGGCCAGCGCCTGGCCGATCGTAAGTGAGGTGAAACCGGACGCTGTCGCCGACCTGGCCCGTGCCAATCGGCTCCCAGCGGATTGCCGTAACCGCGCCCTGCGGCAACAGCCCCGCAGCGCGCAGGCGCTCACCCAGCCAGTCGGGCGTAATCGAATCAGGGTGCGACGGTATCGCTGTCACCCGGCCCTCTCCTCCGGTTGTTTAAACGAACGGTTAAACGACCGGAGAGGGGCTGGCAATGGCCTTAGGCGAGGCGACCGAACGCGGATGAGCCGGCATAGACCGCGGCGTCGCCCAGCTCTTCCTCGATGCGGATGAGCTGGTTGTACTTGGCAAGCCGGTCCGAACGGGCCAGCGAGCCGGTCTTGATCTGGCCGCAGTTGGTCGCAACCGCGAGATCGGCAATGGTCGCATCCTCGGTTTCGCCCGAGCGGTGCGATATGACCGCGGTGTAGCCGTTGCGCTGGGCAATGCTGACCGCGTCGAGCGTTTCCGACAGCGAGCCGATCTGGTTGACCTTGACCAGCAGCGAGTTGGCCAGGCCCTTGCCGATGCCCATGGTCAGGCGCTTGGGGTTGGTCACGAACAGGTCATCGCCGACCAGCTGGACCTTGTGGCCGATCTTGTCGGTCACGGCCTTCCAGCCTTCGAAATCGTCTTCGCTCATGCCGTCTTCGATCGAAATGATCGGATAGTCGGCGCAGAGTGCGGCAAGGTAATCGGCCATTTCGACCGGGCTGAGCGAGAGGCCCTCGCCGCTGATCTCATACTTGCCGTTCTTGAAAAACTCGGTCGCGGCGCAATCGAGCGCCAGCTGGATATCGGTCCCGGCCTTGAACCCGGCCTTTTCGACCGAGGCCATGATGAAATCGAGCGCGGCGCGCGTGCTGGAAAGGTTCGGGGCAAAGCCGCCTTCGTCTCCAACTGCGGTGGCGAGGCCCTTTTCGTGCAGCCCCTTCTTCAGCGTGTGGAACACTTCCGCACCCCAGCGAACCGCTTCGGCCAGCGTCGGCGCGCCGACCGGCATGATCATGAATTCCTGGAAGTCGATCGGGTTGTCGGCATGTTCACCGCCGTTGATGATGTTCATCATCGGCACCGGCAGGACATGGGCTGAAACACCACCGACATAGGCATAGAGCGGCAGGCCGCGGGCGTTGGCAGCGGCCTTGGCCACGGCGAGCGAGGTGCCGAGAATGGCATTGGCGCCGATCCGGCCCTTGTTCTCGGTCCCGTCGAGAGCGATCATCACCGCGTCGATATCGCGCTGGTCTTCGGCATCGCGGCCCAGCAGGGCGTCGCTGATTTCGGTGTTCACGGCATGAACGGCCTTGAGCACGCCCTTGCCGAGATAGCGGCTCTTGTCGCCATCGCGCAGTTCGACCGCTTCGTGCGCACCAGTCGAGGCGCCCGAGGGAACCGCCGCGCGGCCAAACGAGCCATCATCGAGCAGGACATCAACCTCGACCGTCGGGTTGCCACGGCTGTCGAGAATTTCGCGGGCGTGGATATCGATAATCGCGGTCATGGCTGGTTTACCCTTCGTGTGGCTCGGTTGGGCCGCTCCTAAGCAGGGGAGCCTTGGCAGGCAAGGTGCATTGCAGCATAATCGGGCTTGCAGCGCCGAAGGTGCGTTACCACATTTGTATTCATTGCCGCGTGTTGCGGCGCAGAAAGGGCAAAGATCATGGCCAAGACCCCCGCCGCCGCAAAGACCCCCGCCAAAACCGCCGGCGCGAAGGCTGCCGCAAAGCCAGCAGCCGCCAAGAAGCCCGCAGCCAAGGCCGCCAAGGCGAGCGCGGGTGATGCCAAGGCCAAGTTCAGCAAGGCGATCGAAGAGGCCAAGGCCAGTGCCACCGCCCTGACCGCCGAAGCCAAGGCCAAGGCCGAAGGTTATCGTGACCAGCTCTCCGCCAAGAGCACCGACTGGGTTGAAGAAGCCAAGGACATCGCCGGTCAGGCCAAGGGCCGCGCCGCCGATCTGGCCGTGGAAGGCAAGACCAAGGCCAGCGATGCCATCGCCACCCTGGGCAAGCTGGTGGGTGATAACGCCACCACGATCGATGAGAAGCTGGGCACCCGTTATGGCGACTATGCCCGCACCGCCGCCCGCACCATGCAGGAATCGGCTGCCAAGCTGGATTCAAAGGACCTCAACGAACTGGGCGACGACGCCAAGGAATTCGTGCGCAAGAGCCCGGGCCTGGCGGTGGGCATTGCCGCCGCGTTCGGCTTTATCATCGCCCGGCTGTTCAAGGGTTCGAACAAGGCCTGATCCGGCAGCGCCGGGTAGCCCGCGATGGAGCAGTCCACTCCCCCATTGACGCATGATGAGCCGGCCGCCGCCGCGGAACGCTCGCTTGTTGATGACGTGCGCGAGCTCGTCAGTGACGGGCGGACGCTGCTGGAGGCCGAGCTCGCCTATCAAAAGTCCCGCGCCGCGCTGGCCGGGCGGACTGCCAAGAGCATGGCAGGCTGGATCGCGCTGGCGCTCAGCCTCGTGTTCTTTGCGCTGATGGCGCTGGTCATGGGCCTGCTGCTGATCCTGACCCCGCTGATTGGCGGACTGGGTGCAACGCTCGTCGTTGTGTTTGGCTTGCTGGGCGCAGCCGGATTGAGCGGCTGGGTGGCCATGCGGCGCTGGCAAGCGATGTCGCGCCGCCTCTCCGCGGAGGATACGGCGTGAGCGGGTTCGAGACCGATCGCGCCAACCGTACGGCGGCCTGGCGCCTGTTTGAAGGGCGACTGGCTCAGGTCAAGGAAGACCTTGCCGCGCGCGGTATCAAGCAACGGATCGCCGCCAAGGCCAAGGATGATGCCCTGGCCTATGCTGACGAGGCGGTGGCCGTCGCCAAGGACAACAAGGGGCTGGTCCTTGCGACGATGGCCGCCCTGCTTGGCTGGTTCTTCCGCGGCCCGCTGCTTGATCTGCTCGGTCAGTTTCGGGGCCGGCAAGCTGCGGTTCAGCCCGATGCTGCCAATGACGATGCTGACGAAATGACAGAGGAACTGGCCCAATGAGCAATCCCGAACCCCGCCAGGAACGGATCGCCGCCAAGATCGCCGCTTCACAGCAGCGCTTGGAGCGCACCAGCAGCCAGCGCCCCGCGCTTCCGGCGAAAGATGCCTATCCGCCGGAAGACTATCGCTCGCTGATCGCCGAATATCCCTGGCTGGCCGTTTTCAGCGGGCTTGGCCTTGGCGTTTTGGCAGGCGCTCTGGCGCCCAAGCGCAAGACCAAAAGCAATCTCGGCCGGCGTGCACTCGGCTGGGCGCTCGCGGCCGGCGAACTGGGCCTCGCACTGAGCAAGCAGGCCCGCGAACGCGCCAGCGAAGCCGGGCGTGAAGGCGTTACCCTGGCCAGGCAGAGCTCGGCACAGGTCCGCACAACGGCCCGCAGCACCGGGGCCACGATCGCCCGCGAAGCCATCAAACTGGCAGCGCGAGTACGGAAATAAGACCCGCCCCCTTGCGCGAAACGCAAGGCACGCTAAAGGCGCGCCATCCACCCCTCCCCGGGATATTTGCGATGAGCAGCCAGAAACTTCACCTTGTGATGGGCGGTCGCGTCAGCGATCCCCAAACCCTTGAATTCACCGATCTTGCCAGCCTCGATCTGGTTGGCGTTTACGCGACCTATGCAGAGGCTGAGGACGCCTGGCGCGACAAGGCGCAGCGCACCGTTGACGATGCCGAAATGCGCTATGTCGTGGTGCACCTGCATCGCCTGCTCGAGCCGGAACAGCTCAAGCGCGATTGAACGGGAGTCCCCGCGCAGGCGGGGACCTCGGGCTTATTTGCCCCAACCGGCCTGAGACCCCCGCCTTCGCGGGGGATCACATCAGCGGCTGCCTGCGCCTGAGACCCCCGCCTGCGCGGGGGATCACATTAGTGACTGGCGGATTGAGCCCCCTGCCTGCGGGGGGGGTGGCGCACAATCAGACGAATTCGATCTTCTGGACCAGATAGGACCGGTCACCCGCGGGCACGGTCACTTCAATCTCGTCCTCAACCCGGCGGCCAATCAGGGCGCGGCCGAGCGGCGAGTTGTAGCTGATGCGGCCGACCTTGGCGTCAGCTTCGTAGGGGCCAACGATCTGATACTTCACCGGGTTGTCATCATCATCAAGCAGCGTAACCGTGGCGCCGAAGATGATCTTGTCCCCTGAAAGCGACGCCGGATCGATGATCTGGGCGCGGCTGACCTTGTCTTCGAGATCCGCGATCGAGGCTTCGACCT
>CAWUNP010000029.1:0-9034 GCA_963923805.1 uncultured Novosphingobium sp.
AGGCAATGCACAGCGAGGTTACCGACACCCGGGCGGAGCACGCCCGGGTGTCGGTAACCTCGCTGTGCATTGCCTCGGGCGTGCCCCCCACCACGGCGCTGCGCTGGATCGGACAGATGACCGAAGCCGGCCTGCTCCAGCGGGTTGAGGATGAAACGGATCGCCGCCGGGCCTTCATCACCCTGTCGGATCAGACCGCGGACAGCATGTCGCGGTACTTCGTGGAATTGGGCGCGCAGGCGGCAACGCTGGTATGGGCTTCACAGCGCCGCCGCTTTGCGCTAGGCGCGCGGACCTTGACCAAGAGGTCGGGCGCTTAGCTCAGTTGGTAGAGCATCTCGTTTACACCGAGAGGGTCAGCGGTTCGAGCCCGTTAGCGCCCACCATTTCCGGCTTCGATCAGTTCGATGCGGTTGCCGAACGGGTCACTGACATGGGCGCGGCGGACGCCCGGCAGCAACAGATCGTCAACAACATCGTGGCCCAGCGATCGCAGCGCCGCTGACAGCACATCGAATCGTCAACCAGCAGGCCCGGGTGCGCCTTGCGTGCAGCCCGGAAATCCTCCTCGACGCCGAGGTGCAGCTTGACCGGGCCGAGTTCGAACCAGCACCCGCCACGCGCCGCCAGCGCCTCGGGATTGGTGACTTCGGCCATGCCCAACAGACCGACATAAAAAGCGCGGGCCTGATCCTCGCCGCCGCCCGGCATGGCCAGCTGGACGTGGTCGATCCCGATGATCACTTTTCGTCCAGCATCCTGGCCGTTTCGGCGCTGCCCCAATCGTGACCGCCGACATAGCGCCAGACTTCCCGCCCCGCTGCGTTGTAATAGATCGTGGTTGGCAGCACGGTGACCTTGTATTGCACGGTCAGTTCACCATCGGGATCAATCCAGGGCTCCAGTCGGTCGGCCCCGCGGGCCTTCAGAAAGCCGGCAACCTTGTCGGCCGGCGGCATATCCTGCGAAACGGTCAGCACTTTCAGGCTGCCCTCGCGGTCTTTGGCCAGCTGGTTCAGCGTGGGCAATTCGGCCACGCACGGCGCACACCAGGTGGCCCACAGATTGATCAGCAGGGGCTTGCCCTTGAAGCTGGCCAGTTCAACCGACTTGCCACTGGCATCACGCAGCTTGAAGTCGGGCAGCTGGCTGCCCTTGTTGCTGCGGTCGATCGTGCCGGACAGTTCTCCGCCCGCCGGTGACGCGGCAGGTTGCGCCGGGGCCTTGCTTTCCCTATCGCACCCCCCGATCAGCAGGGCACAGCCAAGGACGGCAATCGTGAGCGAGCGGGACGATAGCAAGAGCAGCTCCAATGCAATGTGGGGCGGACGGTTTGCCGAGGGACCCTCGGCGATCATGCGCGAGATAAATGCGTCGATCCCCTTCGACAAGGCATTGTGGCGGCAAGACATCGTCGCCAGCAAGGCCCATGTAGCGATGCTGGGCGCGCAGGGCATCGTCAGCAGCGCTGATGCGGCCGCGATTTCGACCGGTCTTGATCAGGTTGCAGCCGAATACGAAGCCCAGGGCGTTCCGGAAAACTGGGACCTGGAAGACATCCACATGACCACCGAGAGCCGGCTGGCCGAATTGATCGGGCCGGCCGCCGGGCGACTGCATACCGCGCGCAGCCGCAATGATCAGGTGGCGACCGACTTCCGCCTGTGGGTCCGCGATGCGATGGATCAGGCCGATGCCGGGCTGAAGGCGCTGCAGGTGGCGCTGGTCACCCGCGCTGAGGAACACGCGGACAGCATCATGCCGGGCTTCACCCACCTGCAGACCGCGCAGCCGGTTACCCTGGGCCACCACCTGATGGCCTATTACGAGATGGCGGCGCGGGACCGTTCGCGTTTTGCCGATGCACGGGCGCGGATGAACCAGTCGCCGCTGGGCGCCGCCGCGCTGGCTGGCACAGGCTTCCCGATCGATCGCCAAGCGACGGCCCGGGCGCTGGGCTTTGCCGAACCGACCCGCAACAGTCTCGATTCGGTCTCTGACCGCGATTTCGCGCTCGATTATCTGATGGCCGCAAGCCAGACTGCGCTGCACCTTTCGCGTCTTGCGGAAGAGTTTATCATCTGGGCCAGCCAGCCCTTCGGCTTTGTCCGCCTGCCTGACAGTCTTTCGACCGGCAGTTCGATCATGCCGCAGAAGAAGAACCCCGATGCGGCCGAACTGGTGCGCGGCCACGCTGGGCGGATCATCGGCAGCCTGACCAGCCTGATGATCACGATGAAGGGTCTGCCGCTGGCCTATTCAAAG
This sequence comes from uncultured Novosphingobium sp., assembly GCA_963923805.1. Lineage (GTDB taxonomy): Bacteria > Pseudomonadota > Alphaproteobacteria > Sphingomonadales > Sphingomonadaceae > Novosphingobium. The sequence goes on from CAWUNP010000029.1 coordinate 2,266, forward strand.
GATATGCAGGATGACAAGCCGCCGGTTTTCGAGGCGGCTGGCCTGCTCACCCTGTGCCTTGCCGCGATGGAAGGCATGGTCGCCGGCACCACCTTCCGGACCGATCGGATGCGGGCAGCGGCCGAGCTGGGCTATGCCACTGCGACCGACCTGGCTGACTGGCTGGTCCGGCAGGCCAATATCCCGTTCCGCGAAGCCCACCACATCACCGGCGCTGCCGTGAAGCTGGCCGAAAGCCGCGGGATTGCCCTGGATGCCCTGCCTCTCGCCGATCTTCAGGCGATCGATGCGCGGATTGACGAGCGGGTCTTCGCGGCCCTGTCAGTCGATGCTTCGGTCGCCTCGCGCGCCAGCTATGGTGGAACCGCGCCTGAACAGGTAAGGCAGCGCGTGGCTGAAGCGCGCGTCGCGCTGGGGCTGGAGTAAACACCATGCGCCGTCAGGTTCTTCCCGCTGTTCTGCTGCTGGCGCTTGGCGCTTGCGGCCAGCAGGCGGATCTGAAGCCCAGGGCCGGGCAAGACCTGCCACCCCCGCCTTTTGGGCGCGAGGATCGGCCCCAGGCCAAGGCCTTGCTCCAGATCGATCCCCAGGCCGCTCCGGAGCGCAGCGTGGAGCTGCGAAAACGTTCGGAAGATCGCACCGACGATCCGTTCGACCTGCCCCCTTCCGACGAGTAAGCATCCATGGACCATTTTCAGATCATCAACGGCGAACTTCACGCCGAGCGCGTGCCCTTGAGCCGCATTGCCGCCGAAATTGGCACCCCCGTCTACGTCTATTCGCGCGCCACGCTGGAGCGTCACGCCCAGGTCTTCAATGAAGCGCTCAGCGCGTTGCCCAGGAAGCACGTGGCCTTTGCGATCAAGGCCAACCCCAACCTCGCCGTGCTGCGGGTGATGCAGCGCGAAGGCTTTGGCGCCGATGTCGTTTCGGGCGGCGAATTGGCACGCGCGCTGGCTGCCGGAATGCCGGGGCAGGACATTGTCTTCTCCGGCGTCGGCAAGCTTGAGCGCGAGATGATCCAGGGCCTTGAGGCCGGGATCGGGCAATTCAATATCGAGAGCGAGGAAGAAGGGATCGAACTCGCCGCCGTGGCCGCCGCGCGCGGCCAGCGCGCTGCCTGCGCGCTGCGCGTCAACCCCGATGTTGATGCCCGCACGCACGAAAAGATTTCGACCGGCAAGGCCGAGAACAAGTTTGGCGTGCCGATCGATCGCGCCGTCGGGATCTATACCCGGCTGGCGGCGCTGCCAGGCCTCGATATGCGCGGAGTGGCGGTTCACATCGGCAGCCAGTTGCAACATCTCCAGCCGCTGGAGGATGCCTTTATCAAGGTCGGCGCGCTGATCGCCGAGCTGCGCGCCAATGGCCAGACCGTAACCCACGCCGATCTTGGTGGCGGGCTGGGCGTCACCTACAAGGCGGGCGAGGTGTTCCCGACGCCGGCCGAATACGGCGCAATGGTTGCCCGCGTCTGCGGCAACTGGGACGTGACCCTGATGTTCGAACCCGGCCGCGTGATCGTTGGCAATGCCGGTGTCCTGCTGACCCGCGCGATCCGCGTGAAGCGCAGTTCGAACAATACGCCGTTCGTGATCGTCGATGCAGCGATGAACGATCTGGCCCGTCCGGCCATGTACGGCGCTTGGCATGATTTCGAGGCGGTGAAGCCAACCGGCCAGCGGATGACAGCCCATATCGTCGGCCCGATCTGCGAAACCGGCGATACCTTTGCCATGGACCGCGAGATTGACGCTCTGGTGGCTGGCGATCTGGCGGTGTTCCGCACGGCCGGTGCCTATGGCGCGACCATGGCATCGTCCTACAACAGCCGCGGCTTCGTGGCTGAAGTCATGGTTGATGGCGATCAGTTCGCCGTCGTGGCCGACCGGATCCTGCCCGAGGCGATTACCTCGGCCGAGCGGGTGCCGGCCTGGCTGGCCTGATGCTGCACAGCCTGCCCCTGTTCCACCGCCTGGCCGGCCAGCCGGTGGTCGTGCTGGGCGAAGGGGAGGCGGCCGAAGCCAAGCGCCGGCTGCTGGAACGCGCCGGGGCAGTGATTGTCGATGCCGGTAATCAGCAGGCCCGATTGGCTTTCGTTGCATTGGATGATCCGGAAGCGGCCGCTGCCGAGCTCAAGGCGCGCGGCCTGGTGGTCAATGTGGTCGATCGGCCCGAGCTGTGCGACTTCACCACACCCAGCGTGCTGGAGCGCGGGCCGGTCCTGGTCGCAGTATCGACCGGCGGAGCCTCGGCCGGGCTCGCCAAGGCTTTGCGGTTGCGGCTGGAAGGCTTGCTGCCGGCCTCGCTGGGTGCGCTGGCAGAGGCCTTGAATGCGGCGCGTGCGACGATGAAGCTGCGCTGGCCCGATGGGAAAGAGCGCCGCCGGGTGATGGATGCAGCCCTGGCCGCAGGCGGTCCGCTTGATCCTCTGGCGGAAGGTGGCGATGTCGCAGCCTGGCTCAACGGCGCGGGCGGCAGTGCGGGCGGGCGGTGCGAGATCACCTTGCGCTCCACCGATCCTGATGACCTGACCCTGCGCGAAGCCCGCTTGCTCGGCAGCGCCGATCTGGTCGCTTATGAGCCCGGTGTCCCCCCTGCCGTGCTGAACCGCGCACGGGCCGATGCCGCCTTGCTCGAACTGGGAGCGGGGGTGGCCTTGCCGGAGGAGGCGGGCCTCACCGTGATCATTCGGCGGGGATCAACAGCACCTTGATCTGGGCCAGGGCGATCGGCTTGCTCCGGTCATCCTGCCAGGCTTCGGCATTGACCAGGGCAACCCGGCGCCCGGCGCGGGTGACCGTGCCCTTGGCATAGGTTACCTGCTCGGTCCCGCCGCGCATGAATTCGACCTGGATGTTGACCGGCTTGAGCCGCATGGCCTCACCCCGGCGGCCCAGTTCGGCCTGCAACGCGGCAAAGCCCGCCATCTCCATCAGCCCGGACATCGCCCCGCCATGCAGGAAGCCGGGGCGGCCGGCCACGCGGTTGGAATAGTCGAACTTGAGCACCGGTTCGCCGGATTCGTCGTGATCGATCTCGATACCCAGGGCCTGGGCATAGGGGGGCAGGGCCAGAGCGCTCACAGGTAGGATCCGTGCGTTGCCATGAAGGTGCCGGTCACGTGCGCCACCGGATCGGCCGGATCGCCATCGTGGGCAATGCCGCGAATGAACGAGATGGTCCGGGTCAGCTTGTAGCATTCGCCGCGCCCGATGATCGTTTCTCCCGGCTTGGCCGCGCGCATGTAATCCACCCGCAGGTCCAGCGTGGCGTGCGGCACAAATTTCTTGTTGAGCGTCCAGACGCTCATCGAGGTGGCATTGTCCATCAGGCTGATGATCGGGCCAGAGGCCAGCACGCCCTGGCCGTCGATCCCGACCAGTTCCTCGCGCCAGGGCAGGGTCAGTTCCACCCAGTCTGGCCCGTGATCGTGATAACGGATGCCCAGCCAGCCGCCATGGCCGTGGCGGGTCATCATGCGCGAGGCAAGCGAAGGGTCAAACTCCGTGCCGGGCGGCACGACGCTGGGCGGGGACTGGCTCATGCCGGTTTCTCTGCTGAGGCAGCGGCCCGATTACAATCTTTTAATTTCATCTTCGATCCCCGCATCGGCGAGGTTGCCCGGGCAGGACAAGCCCGTCCTGCGCCAAACCCAGGGGAATAAAGATGAACCTGCCCAAGATCGATATCGCTGCGCTGCCCGATCTCAACACGCTGACCGGCGTGTTCGGAAGCCTTTCGCACCCGGCTCAGGGGCTCCAGTCGAATGATACGCTCATCATGATGATGACCTTCGTCTACGACGTGATCGTGGGCGGCGGGATCTAGACCCGTCCCGATGCTGATCGGACCGGAACTGATGGCGCTGCGGGCAGACGATGGCCCGCAGCGCCGGATTCAGCAGCGCCTGGTGGCGCAAGCCGCCGCCTGGCGGCAGTCTGGCGCGCGCCCGGATCGAGGCTGAGCTCCCGCGCCTGGCCGGGGGGGCGGCGCTGGATGCGCTTCCCGCGCTCCACGCGCTGTTCACCCCGGGGAGCCCGGCCGCGGCCGAACTGGCGCGCGAAGTGGTCGATTGGCTGCTGGGTGAGCTTGGGCGGGAGCCGCTGGGGCAAGTGCCGCTGCGTCATCAGTGTGATCGGGCATTGGCCACGCTGGTCCTGGCGCGCTGCAACAGTGCCAACCTGGCCTTACAGGTGATCGACGGGGCCGGCCTTGCGCTGAAGCCCCCCGCGCAGTCGGTCACTTTCGCCGCCCATGAAAGCTGGGAGCACGTTCTGGCCGGCCATGCCGAAGTGGAACTGGTGCGGGCGATCGCACCGCGGCCCGGGGGCATGGCGCTGCAACGGGCACAGGCCACGCGCAGTCCGGGTTCGATCCTGCACCGCAACGGCCGCGAAGTGGCGCAGATCTATCAGCGGGTGCCGGGCGCGCTGGTCCTGTTGCGGTTGCAGCGCGGCGACGGATCAAGCGATCCAAGCTGCGAATATGCCCTTGATGATGGCCGCCTGCTGCACCAGGCCGCGGCGAGCCCGCGGGACAGCCGGCTCGAACTGGCGGTGTCCTTGCTGGGCCGGATGGGCCGCAGCGATGCCGTGCCCTTGCTGGCATCAATGGCGGAAGAAAGCGGCACGCCGCACTTGCGCTGGCAGGCTCTGCGCGAATGCCTGGCCTTGGACAGCGGCGCCGGCTTTGTGGCCCTGTCCACCATCGCCCGGCGCTCTGCCGATCCCCTGGCGGTCCCGGCCGGGGCACTGCGGGCGCAGCTGCTCGAAACCTACCCCCAATTGGCAGAGGTGCCGATATGCCCCGCGTAATCGAACGGATCGACGATCAGATCGCCAGCCTGGCGGAAGTCTGCGATGGCCTGGCGGTATCGGGGGTGGATTTTGAAGACCCGGAACAGCTCGATACTTGCGCCCTGTGGCTGCGGCGGCTGGGCAATGACAAGCAGTTCCTGGGCGATGTGCTGGTGGCCGAACTGGCCCAGCGCCACCGGGAGGATGTGCTAGACAGTTCCTATGGCCCGCAGGTGGTCATGCTGGCCCCGCCAAACGGCAACTTCTTTATCCGCGCCAATCTGTGGCCCTCGACCGACGAGCATATGCTGCGGGCTTCGGGCGGGACATCGTTTGTCTATGGCCTGCCGCACGATCACAATTTCAGCTTCCTGACCCTGGGCTATTTCGGGCCGGGCTATTGGAGCGACTATTACGAATACGATTATGGCGAAGTGATCGGCCATGCCGGCGAAGCCGTTCCCAGCCTGCGCTTTGTCGAACGCTCGCGGCTGGAAGAGGGTAAGCTCATGCTCTACCGCGCCCATCTGGACGTCCATGCCCAGCATCCGGCCGATGCCCTCTCGGTTTCCCTGAACATCATGCAGACCACCGGCGCGCAAGGCTGGCTGGACCAGTACCGCTTCGATCTGGACCAGCGGCGGATCGGGGCAATCGTCTCCGGCGGGCCAAGCGAGGCCTTCCTGCGGATCGCGGTGGGGCTGGGCGGGGCCGAGGCATGCGATCTGGCAGAGCGCTTTGCCCACCACCATCCAAGCGACCGGATGCGGCTGGCTTGCTGGGATGCCCTGGCCGGCGCGGCGGGCGATCCGGGTGCGCGCAACGGGGTGTGGCGCCGCGCCGAACAGGCCGGAAGCCGGCTGGTGGCAATGGAGGCCAAGGCGCGCCGCGCCGAACTCGCGGCCTAGGCAAAGCCCCCAACCAGGGCATCGATGGCGGCTTGAAGGATTACAGCAGCAGCCGCGGCATCGATCCGGTCGACGCGCTTGGCGCGGCTCATGTCCTGGGCGATCAGGGCGCTTTCAGCGCTGGCCGTAGACCAGCGTTCGTCCCACAGCAGCACGGGCAGGCCCAGCGCCTCGGCCACGTTGCGGGCATAGGCGCGGCTGGACTGGCTGCGCGGCCCTTCGCTGCCGTCCATATTGAGCGGCAGGCCGATGACCACGCCGGTGATCCGGCGTTCGGCCACCAGCGCCGCCAGCGCCTGCCGGTCAGCGCCGAACTTGCCGCGTTTGAGCGTCTTGCCGGGCGAGGCAAAACGCCAGCCGGCATCGCAGAACGCCGTGCCGATCGTCTGCGTGCCAAGATCAAGCCCCAGCAGCGCCCCGCCAGCTGTCAGAGCGGTGCGGAAATCTGCTACGAAAGTGGTGACTATCGCGTTGGCCATGCCTTGGCCCGGCGCACGAAGTCAGCCCGCAGGTTCGCCCAGTATATCGGCACATCATAGATATGATAATTGCCTTCGGGCAGCACGAACGGCCCCATTTCGGGACCGCCGCCAATCCGCAGGATGCCCTGCGCATCGCAGCGCGCGCCGACCAGGCCGGGCTTGATCGATCCGTTCTGCAAGCGGGTGTCGGGGACCATGGCGCCCAGGTTGGCGCTGGCTGGGGCTGTCCCGCCAGTCATGCCGGTCAGTGGGTTGGAGCAAAGATAGTTTGCAGTGCCTGTGGCGCCCTTTCCGGCGAAGCGCTGATAGGCATTGATCATCATCCCGGCATCGCCATCATCGGTAAAGCTGAGCCACGAAATGATGCAGCCGGTCTGATCTGGCCTCGTGCAGGCCGGAAAGCCCATGGCCGGGAGATCGGCGGTCTGATCGACCAGCCAGCCGATCGGATAGGCCGCAACCAGCCGCGGAGCGAGCGGTGTCCCTTTCACCTTGTCCGCCAACAGCCGCTTCAGGTGATAGCCGCCCTGGCTGTGGCCCGCGATCACAAAGGGGCTGCCGGGCGGGATAGCGGCGATGA
>CAWUNP010000030.1:0-8829 GCA_963923805.1 uncultured Novosphingobium sp.
GCTGCTGGGCTTCGGTCACGCTCGCGCCGCGGGCGGTGACGTTGAGCACGCGGCCACCGCTGGCGACCAGCTTGCCATCGGCCAGGCCGGTTCCGGCGTGGAATACCTTGGCGCCGGTTGCTCCGGCGGCATCGACGCCTTCGATCAGCCCGCCCTTTTTCGGCGTTCCCGGATAGCCCTCTGCCGCCATTACCACGGTCAGGGCGGTCTCGGGCGAGAGCCGCGGCGGATTGAGCGTGGCCAGCTTGCTGGTGGCGCAGGCCAGCAGCAGCTCGACCAGATCTTCCTCCAGTCGCAGCATCAGCACCTGGCATTCGGGATCGCCGAAGCGGGCATTGTATTCGATCAGCTGGACGCCATTCTTGGTCAGCATCAGCCCGGCATAAAGCACGCCGGAATAGGGTGTGCCCTCTTCGGCCATGGCCCGCACGGTCGGCACGACAATCCGTTCCAGCGCCTCGCCGGTGAGGATCGGGGTCAGCACCGGGGCCGGGCTATAGGCGCCCATGCCGCCGGTATTGGGCCCGGTGTCGCCATCGCCCACGCGCTTGTGATCTTGCGCCGAACCGAGCGGGACCACGGTGTGGCCATCGGTCAGGGCAAAGAAGCTGGCCTCTTCGCCTTCCAGGAATTCCTCGATCACGGCTTCGGCCCCGGCCTCGCCGAACCGGCCCGAGAAGATCTCGCGCACGGCCTCTTCGGCTTCGCCCAGGGTCATGGCCACGGTCACGCCCTTGCCCGCGGCCAGTCCATCGGCCTTGACCACTACCGGCGCGCCAAAGCGAGCGAGTACCGCCAGGCCTTCGGCTTCGCTGCGGACGCGTTCGAACCCGGCGGTGGGGATATTGTGGCGCGCGCAAAGCTCTTTGGTGAAGGCCTTCGAACCTTCCAGCTGGGCGGCGGCCTTGCTGGGCCCGAACACCGGCACCCCGGCGGCGCGCAGGCTGTCGGTCAGCCCGTCAACCAGCGGCGCTTCGGGGCCAACCACCACCAGCCCGATTGCCTGCGCGGCGCAAAAGGCGATGACGGCGGCGTGGTCCGTTGCCTCCAGCCCGACCAGCTCGGCATGATGGGCAATCCCCGGATTGCCGGGCGCGGCGAACAGCTTTGTGCACTGCGGGGATTGTGCCAGCTTCCATGCCAGCGCATGTTCGCGCCCGCCCGATCCCAACAGCAGGATGTTCATGCCCGGTCCTTATTACGAAGACGATGAAGAAGCTGGGCTGGTAGCGAAGGACGCCGCCGGGGACAACGCCGCCGCCCTTTCTGTCAGCGAAATATCTGCAGCGCTCAAGCGCGTGGTCGAAGATCGCTTCGGCTTTGTCCGCATTCGTGGCGAACTTTCGGGCGTGAAGCGGGCGGCTTCGGGCCACCTGTACCTGTCGCTCAAGGATGAGAACGCCCGGATTGACGGGGTGATGTGGCGCGGCTCGGTCCAGCGGCTGGGCTTCAATCCGGAAGACGGGGTGGAAGTGATCGTCACCGGCAAGCTGACGACCTATCCCGGCCGTTCGAATTACCAGGTGGTGATCGAGCGGATGGAGATCGCCGGCGAAGGCGCGCTGCTGGCGCTGCTGGCCAAAACCAAGGCGCGGCTCGAGGCCGAGGGGCTGTTCGATCCGGCGCGCAAGCGCCGCCTGCCTTTCCTGCCGCGGGTGATCGGCGTGGTCACTTCGCCAACCGGAGCGGTGATCCGCGATATCCTTCACCGCCTGGCTGACCGGTTCCCGGTGCAGGTGCTGGTCTGGCCGGTGCTGGTCCAGGGGCAGGGCGCGGCTGAGCAGGTCGCGGCGGCGGTGCGCGGTTTCGGCGCGCTGGATGCGGGCGGAGCCGTGCCACGGCCCGATCTGGTGATCGTGGCGCGCGGCGGCGGCTCGATCGAGGACCTGTGGTGTTTCAACGAGGAGATCGTGGTCCGCGCCGTGGCCGATTGCCCGATCCCGGTTATTTCGGCCGTGGGGCACGAGACCGACACCACGCTGGTCGATTTCGCCGCCGACCTGCGCGCGCCGACGCCGACGGCTGCGGCCGAAATCGCCGTGCCGGTGCGTGAGGAACTGGCCCAGCAGCTCGCGGAACTCGGCCTGCGCAAGCGCCGTGCCGTGGCGCGGCCGCTGCAATTGGGGCGCGAACGACTGCTCGCCCGGGCTGAACGCCTGCCCAAGCCGCAGGCGCTGTTCAGCCCGCACGCCCAGCGGCTCGATCAGGCGGCCGAGCGCTTGCGGCGCGCTCTGGTTGACCGGACCCATCTGGCGCGGGGCGCATTTCAGCGGATCGACAGTCGGCTCTCGCTGCCCTTGCTCTCCGCCCGGCTCGATCGTGCGCAGGAACGCTTGGCAGGGTTGGCGCGGCTCCATGCCTCGCTCAATCCCGATGCGGTGCTGCAGCGCGGTTACGTTCGCGTGACCGGCGCCGATGGTGCCACGCTGACCACCCGCGCCGCCGCGGCCGAACAGGCCGGCCTGGTGCTGCATTTCCGCGATGGCGCGCTCAAGGTTGCCCCCGGCGATGCCCCGCCCGCTGCGCCCAGCCGTTCAAAGCCTGCGCCAAAGGCCCCGCCGCCCGAGCAGGGCAAATTGCTCTAGCCCCGCCAATAGGTTACACTCCGCGCCATGTTGATGTCCGCTTCCGATCGACCCGCCACGCTGTTTTTCCAGGCCAATGGCTTCCGCGTGCTGACGCCGGGCAAGCACGTGACCTGTGCCGCCACGGGCGAGCCGATCGCCCTCGATGCGCTGCGGTACTGGAGCGTGGAGCGGCAGGAAGCCTATGCCTCGCCCGAAATCGCCACCCGGCACCTGCTGGGCCGCGGTTGACGGCCCGCGGCGATGGATCGCCGCGCGCTGGTTCTGGGCGGATTGGGCTGCGCGGCGCTGGCCGCAGGCCGCTGGCGCCCGGCCCGCGCGGATGAGCCTGCCGCACCCTTTGCCCTGACCGGACAATTGCGCCAGGGCGGCTGGGCCCGCGGGCAGGTGCCGCCGGGAACCGCGCACCTTGCCCTTGATGGCAAACCCGTCCGGATCGCGGCCGATGGCTGGTTCCTGATCGCCTTTGATCGCGATGCCGGACCGGTCGCGCGATTGCTGGCCGAAACGGCGGACGGCATGATCGATGACTATGCCCTGGCGATTGCCAGGCGGGCCTGGCAGATCGAGCACATCCCGATCGGTCCGCGCCCCGGCACCCCGCCCAGCGAAGCCTTCGCCCGCCGCCGCGCCGGCGAGCTGGCGCAAATCAATGCGGCGCGGGCGATCGAGCGGGCGGCGGAGGGCTGGCGGCAGGCGATGATCTGGCCGGTCAGCGGCCGCCTTTCAGGCCGGTTCGGAGCGCAGCGGATCTATAACGGCACGCCGGGCAGCTATCATTCGGGAACCGACATCGCCACCGGCGCAAGCGGCACGCCCTTTGTAGCCCCGGCTGACGGGGTGGTCATGCTGGCGGCCGAAAACCCCTTCACGCTGGAAGGGCGGCTGCTGATGATTGATCACGGCATGGGGCTGAACAGCGCCTTCCTGCATTGCTCCGACCATGCCGTCGCGGCGGGCGACAGGGTATGCCAGGGCCAGATCATCGGCCGGATCGGGGCGACCGGACGGGCCACGGGTCCCCACCTGCACTGGAGCCTCAAGTGGCGCGAGGCGCGTCTTGATGCCGAACTGTTTGTCCCGCCCATGCGCAGCGAGACGAACCGTTGATCGCAGCGGGCGAAGCACAATTACGCCAGATTCTGGATATTTGTAATTTTATTGCAACAGCGGGCCAAAGCTGTGGCTGTGCTGCAACAATTCTGCAACGAAAGCGGTTTTCCGGTGGAAATGCTTTGCCCGCCACGAGCCTTTTCGCCATGAGCCGCCCATCTATCCGTAATTTCGGCGGGGGCTGTGCTCTGTCGAAGAGCGGATGATCAGGAACCCTCGTGGGGCAATCCACGAGGTTTACAGAGGGACTGACCTGTGAAAACCACCAAGAAGACGCTTTCGGGCGCAACCTGCCTGCAGTCGCTGGCCCTGGCCGGCGTTGCCGTTGCCATGCTTTCGTCGACTGCCGCCTTTGCGCAGACCGCGGAAGATGAAGCCGCCAGCGATCAGACGATCGTTGTTACCGGCTCGCTGATCCGTAACCCCAATCTCGAACAGGCCAACCCGGTCAACGTCACCACGTCTGACGCGATCGAGCTGAAGCAGTCGAACACGGCTGAAGAAGTCCTGCGCGAAGTTCCGGGCATCGTTCCGAACGTCGGTACGGCCGTGAACAACGGCAACGGCGGTTCCTCGTATGTCGACCTTCGCGGCCTCGGCTCGAACCGCAACATCGTTCTGCTTGACGGCAACCGCATCGTTCCGGCTGACCTTGCCGGCCGCGTTGACCTTAACAACATCCCGCTCGCCCTCGTCAGCCGCGTTGACGCGCTGACCGGCGCTGCCGTGACCACCTATGGCGCCGACGCCATCACCGGTGTTGTCAACTTCGTCACCAAGAAGGACTTCGCTGGCGTTGACCTGTCGGTTGGCGATCAGATCACCCAGAAGGGTGACGGCAACTACCTGCGTGCCGACCTGACCATTGGTGCCAACTTCGACGACGGCCGCGGCAACGCGGTGGTCAGCGTTGGCTACCAGGAATCGGATCCGGTCTATCAGGGCGACCGTGACTTCTCGGTCTTTGGGATCGATTCGTACTCGGGCACCCTCGGCGGTTCGGGCACCACTGTCCCGTCGCGCATCACCGGCACCCGTGGCCTGATCGCCGGCACCACCACGCCGGACACCAACGGCGCTGTTGCCAACGGCGGCACCCGTCAGGTTGACCCGGCCACCGGCCTGGCCCGTTCGACCTACGCCTTCTTCAACTTCAACCCGTACAACATCTTCCAGACGCCGTTTAAGCGCCACAACATCTTCGCCCAGGCGAACTATGAAGTGAGCGACTCGGTGGAAGTCTACACCCGCGGGCTGTTCTCGAAGAACACCATCGACACCATCATCGCGCCGTCGGGCTCGTTCGGTGGTTCGGTGACGATGAACCTCAACAACCCCTACATGCCGGCGACCCTGCGCAGCCAGTTCTGCGCATTCAACACGGCTACCGGTGGCGCCTATGTGCCGCTGTACAGCCCGGCCGTCTGCGCCGCCGCTGCCACGGCAACCGGCCCGAGCGATCCGAACTACCGCACCGTGACCTTCAACTTGTCGCGTCGCGCCACGGAAGTCGGTCCGCGTATCAGCAACTACACCTCGACCGTGTTTGACTACCGTATCGGGGCTCGTGGTGCGATCACCTCGTCGATCAACTGGGACCTCTCGGCTTCCTATGGTGAATCGGACAAGGTTCAGGCGATCAAGAACTACACCCTGCAGTCGCGCTGGCGTCAGGCGCTGCTGGCCAACAACACCACGACCTGCATCACCAACACCGGTGGCTGCGTCCCGGTGAACCCGTTCGGTCCGGCTGGCTCGATCTCGGCTGCTGCGGCTGACTTCCTCTCGGATGACAGCACCACCCAGGTGAAGACCTCGCTGACCCAGGTCCGCGGCGTCGTTTCGGGTGACCTCGGCCTGACCTCGCCGGGCGCGAGCGAGCCGGTTGGCTTCGCGCTTGGTGCCGAATACCGCGGCTACAAGGCTCAGCAGGCTTCGGACGTGCTGGCCAAGACCCCGGGTGAACTCGGTGGCGCCGGCGGCGCTGCTCCGGACATCAAGGGTGCCTACAAGGTCTACGAAGGCTACGGCGAACTTATTGCTCCGCTGCTCGCCGACAAGGCCTTCTTCAAGAGCCTGACTCTTGAAGCCGGCGCTCGTTTCTCGAGCCAGAAGATCGACAACGGCGGCACCAACAACGACTGGACCTACAAGGTCGGTCTGAGCTGGGAACCGGTTGACGATGTGAAGCTGCGCGCCAACTACGCTCGCGCCGTGCGCGCCCCGAACATCGGCGAACTGTTCTCGCCGGTCAGCACGGGTCTCACCAGCCTTGCGGCTGACCCCTGCGCCGGTTCGGCTCCGGTCAGCAATGCCAACCTCCGTGCGGTCTGCCTTGCTCAGGGCGCTCCGGCTGGCACCATCGGCTCGATCCTGAACCCGACTGCGGCTCAGGCCAACTCGACCGGCGGCGGCAACATCAACCTCGCTCCGGAAAAGGCCACCACCTGGACCGTTGGCGCGGTGTTCCAGCCGCAGATGCTCCCGGGCTTCTCGCTGTCGATTGACTACTACAACATCAAGGTCACCGACGAAATCGGCGCCCCGACCTCGGGCGACGTTATGGCCGCCTGCTTCGGCAGCCCGGCTCCGTCGGCTATCACTGCTGCTTCGGCTGCCAACCCGCTCTGCACCGCCATTCGCCGTAACCCGGTGACCGGTGGTCTTGACGGTGACCCGGCGACCACCCTGGGCCTCCCGCAGACCCTGAGCAACAGCGGCCGTCTGAAGACCGACGGTATCGACCTGATCGCCAACTACTCGAAGGATCTTGGCCTGGCCAAGTGGAACTCGGGCCTCGTGCTGAACTATGCGATTTCGCAGACCTTCAACGCGAACGTTTCGAGCCCGCTGAACACCGACCGCGAATGCGTCGGCTACTACAGCGCGAACTGCGGCTTCACCGGCTCGATGCAGCCGAAGTGGCAGATCTCCTGGCGCAACACCTTCACCTTCGGCAAGTTCGATGCGTCGCTCCTGTGGCGTCACATTTCGGGCATGGTCCAGGAGCCGGATGATGTCAGCGGCAGCGGTCCGGCCTTCAGCGGCGAGTTCCCGGCTGGCTTCGGCTACCGTGAAGGCGAAACCGTCAACTTCGGCAAGATCGGTGCCTACGACTGGTTCGACCTGTCGCTGCGCTTCAACGTCAACGATAACCTGACGCTGACCGCCGCCGTGCAGAACCTGTTCGACAAGGATCCGCCGGTTGTCGGTAGCTCGATCGGTTCGACCTCGTACAACAGCGGTAACACCTATCCGTCGACCTACGACGCGCTGGGTCGCCGCTTCGCGGTGTCGGCTCGCGTCAAGTTCTGATCCTTCAGAACCTGAACCGAACAAGATCGGGGGTGGGCAGCAATGCCCGCCCCCTTTCTTTTTGAACCGCTACCGCGCATCAAGCGCCCGTCATGTCGTCGGATCGTCTCCACCAGGCCTGGGTCGCGCTTGCCGCCGGTCATCAGGATCAGGCCGAAGCGCTGTTTGCCGCGCTGCTGCGCGAACCCGCGGTCGATCCGCTGGCGCTGGTCGGCATGGCTGCCGTACTGCGCCAGCAGGGGCGACTGCGCGACGCGATCCTCCACTGCGACGCGGCCTTGCGCGCCGATCCGCGCTGTGCGGAAGCCTGGCTGGAGCGCGCCTTCGTCTTCAATGCCGGCGGCTCGTTCGGACCAGCGGCGGACTGCTATCGCCAGGTCATCGCGCTGGACCCCGGCAATCCCCAGGCCCATGCCGGGCTGGCCAGCCTTGCCGCGCGCGATGGCGATGCCGCTTTGACCCGCCAGCACGCTGCCGCCGCTCTGGCCCATGACCCGGCCAATGCGATCGCGGCCACCGCCCTGGCCACTGTGGAACTGGAAGCGGGCCAGCCGCAGGCAGCCATCGCGCTGCTTGGCCCCTTGGCCGCAGCCACGGCCGCACCTTCGCCCGAGCGGATCCAGCTGCTGACAGTTTACGGCGATGCCCTGGCCAAGCAAGGCGAGCCTGATGCCGCCTATGCCGCCTGTGTAGAGGCGCAGGGGGCCTTCGCCGCGCTCCACGAACCGCCCGCCGGAACGCGTGAGACCCATCGCGGGTTGATCGAGCGGATCATGGCTGAACTCGATGGTATTCCACCGGCCGCATGGTCACAGCCCGCGCCACCGGCGTGCGGGGCGGCGGCGTCGCGCCATGTTTTCCTGCTGGGCTATCCGCGCTCGGGCACCACGCTGGTCGAGAACGTGCTTGCCTCGCTGCCCCGGGTCGTGGCGCTTGAAGAGCGGCCGACCCTGGCCGAGGCGGACCGCGCATTTCTGGCCGAAGCGGGCGGGATTACGCGGCTGGCCGATTGTCGGCCGGGTGATCTGGCCGCGCTGGCCGCAGCCTATTGGGACAAGGTGCGCGGCGCGGGGATTGACCCCATCGGGCAGACCTTTGTCGATATGGATCCGCTCAAGGCCACCCGCCTGCCGCTGATCGCGCGGCTGTTCCCGCAGGCGCGGATCCTGATCATGCGGCGCGATCCGCGTGATGTGGTGCTCAGCTGCTTCCGCAACAGCTTCGCCCTGACCAGTGCCGCGCTGGAGTTCACCAGTCTGGAGCGGACGGCGCGGCATTATGACGCGATGATGCGGCTGATCGAGATCGCCCGTGCCCGCCTGCCGCTGGCCTTCCACGCGGTTGATTACCACGCGCTGGTCCGCGATTTCGATGGCACGACCCGCGCACTGTGCGAATTCCTGGGCCTGCCGTGGGACGAATCGCTGCACCGGTTCGATCGCACGGCGCGGACCCGCGGGGTGGCCACGGCCAGCGCCAGTCAGGTGCGGCGCGGCCTTTATGACGGGCGCGGGCAGTGGGAGCCGTTTGCCCGACATTTCGAGCCGGTCATGCCGATCCTGCAGCCGTGGATCGAGAAGTTCGGCTACGCCTGAACCGGCAGCGGGTTCGGCCCGGCCAGCGACAGCCCGACATTGGCGGCAACCGCCCCGGCCCAGGTGACGACCATGCCGATTTCCTCGCCGTGGGCGGCGCGGGCGGCCTCGTAATCGGCGCTGCGTTCGGCCGGGGAATAGGCCGCGCCGCTTTTGGAATTGCGGTGGAAGGCCGGACCACTTGCCACCGCCGCGGCATCCAGCGCCAGGCCATAATGCCG
>CAWUNP010000031.1:0-8757 GCA_963923805.1 uncultured Novosphingobium sp.
CCTTGAGACTGACCGCCTGCCCTCTGCCACCACCATCGATGCCGTGGCTGAGCTGCCGCTGGGTGATCAGGTGAAGCTGGTGCTGCGGGGCGAGAACCTGGCCGATACCCGCACGATTACTCGCAACCAGGGCGGCAGCCAGGACCTTGGCGCGCCACGAACTTTCTGGGCCGGTTTCCGCATTTCCATGTGAGGCGGCTTGGCCTAGGATCGGTTGCAAAGCACAACCGGAGGGATTCGATGGCTACCCCGATCAAGAACGCTCACGCCCGCAACCTCGATTGCAGCGAGGCCGAATGGGCGGCGCGGCAGGAACTGGCTGCCTGCTACCGCGTGTTCGAGCACCTCGGTTGGAGCGAGTCGATCTATAACCACATCTCGCTGAAGGTGCCGGGGGAGGATGGGGCCTTTCTGATCAACCCCTATGGCCTGCACTATTCGGAAGTCTGCGCCAGCAACCTGGTCAAAATCGACATTGACGGGAACACGCTGGACGGCAGCCCCTTCCCCGTGAACAAGGCCGGCTTCACCCAGCACGCCTATTTCCACCGCCACCTCGATTGGGCCCATGCGATCTGCCACACGCACACCACGGCAACGATGGCCGTGTGCAGCATGGAAGGCGGGCTGCAGCCGGTGAACTTCTATGCCTGCAACTTCATCGGCAAGCTGAGCTATCACGATTTTGAAGGCGTCACCGTGCGCGAGGAAGAAGGGCAGCGGCTGCTCTCAAACCTTGGTAACAACCGCATCCTGATGCTGCGCAATCACGGCCCGGTGATCCTGGGCCGCTCGATTGGTGAGATCTTCATCCAGCACTGGTCATTGCAGCGTGCCTGCGAAATCCAGCTGGCAACTATGGCCGCCGGCAAGCCGGTGGTGATCCCGGATGAGGTGGTTGCCGTGCACCAGCGCGATCTGGGGCAGGTCTCGCTTCCGGGCGGGCCGGGCAAGGCCGATTTCGATGCCTGGGTGCGGATCATCGACCGGACCGACCGCAGCTGGCGCGACTGATCGCGTTCCGATCATGCCAAGCCTGACCGTCAACGAACGGCCGCTGGCCTTTGACATGGACCCGCAGACCCCGCTGCTGTGGGCGCTGCGCGATGGTGCCAACCTGACCGGCACCAAATATGGCTGCGGGGCGGGGGACTGCGGTGCCTGCATGGTGCTGGTTGACGGGCAGGCCATGCAATCCTGTCAGTTGACGCTGGCACAGGCTGAGGGCCGGACGGTGACGACGATCGAAGGGCTCTCGCCCGATCGCTCGCACCCGGTGCAACAGGCGCTGGTGGCCGAACAGGCGATCCAGTGCGGGTTCTGCACGCCCGGTATCGCGATCGCCGCCGCCGCTTTGCTGGCGCGCAATGCTGACCCGACGCCGGAAGACATCACGGCCGCCGTGCCCAACCTGTGCCGCTGCGGCGTCTATCCGCGGCTGGTGCGGGCGATCCAGCGCGCCGGGCGGGTGATGCGGCAGCTGGAGACGATCGAGCCGGTCCCCGCGCCCGGCAATACGGCATCCTGACTTTAGGAGAATCTCATGCTTGATCAGCCATTGACCCTGCCCTGCGGGGCCGTCTTGCCCAACCGCCTGGCCAAGGCAGCGATGACCGAAGGGCTGGCCGATCCCTTGGGCCGCCCGACTGCCGAGCTGGAGCAGCTCTACCGCGTTTGGGGTGCCGGCGGCTGCGGCATGCTGCTTTCGGGCAATGTGCAGGTTGATCGCGATCACCTGGAGCGCCCCGGCAATGTCATTGTGGATCGCCCTGCCGATGGCGCAATGATCGATGCCCTGCGCCGCTGGACCGGCGCGGCCAAGGCGCAGGGTTCGGCCTTCTGGGCGCAGATCAGCCATGCCGGACGGCAGACGATGAAGCCGGTCAACCCGCATCCCAAGGCGCCCTCGGCGGTCAAGCTGGGCCTGCCCGGCGGCCAGTTTGGTGAGCCGGTCGCGCTGACCGAGGCGGAGATCGCCGATCTGATCGCCCGCTTCGCCAGTGCCGCCCACTCCTGCCGCGAAGGCGGGTTCGATGGCGCGCAGATCCACGCCGCGCACGGCTATCTGATTTCGCAGTTCCTCAGCCCGCGGTCGAACCAGCGCAGCGACCAGTGGGGTGGCAGCCTGGAAAACCGCGCCCGCTTCCTGCGCGAAGTGGTGCGGGCGACCCGCGCTGCGGTTGGCCCCAAGTTTGCGATTTCGGTGAAGCTCAACAGCGCCGATTTCCAGAAGGGCGGCTTTGCCTTTGAAGACAGCCAGACCGTGGCCGGATGGCTGGCCGATGACGGGGTGGACCTGATCGAGATTTCGGGCGGCACCTATGAACAGCCCAAGCTGCTGGGGATCGAGGGGATGGAGCCGGTCGAGCAACCCGGCGTCAAGGCATCGACCCTCGCGCGGGAGGCCTATTTCGTCGACTTTGCTTTGGCGATGAAGGAAGCGGTCAAGGTACCGCTGATGGTCACCGGGGGCTTCCGCAGCCGCGCGGCGATGGAAGAGGCGCTGGCGCGCGGCGCGGCCGATGTGATCGGGCTGGGGCGTCCGCTTTGCGTTGAACCGGATGGCGCCGCCCGCATCCTCGCCGGGGCGGAGAGCCTGCCGCGTGCGGAGAATGACCTGGGCCTGTTCCCGGACTGGCTGGCCTTCCTCAAACGGGTGCCGATGCTGCGCGCGGTCGATGGCTTTGCCGGGCAGTTCTGGTTCTATGCCCAGATCGCCGCCATGGGCCGCACCGGACAGACCGCGCCCGATCGCTCGGTATTCGCCGCGATGCGCGAGGTTGAGGCGGGCAACAAGCGCTGGCTTGCCGCCCGTTGAACAAATTTCGTCATCCCTGCAAAAGCGGGGACCCATCACCTGACATTGCCAATGGCGTGTTACCGGCCATCATGGGAGATGGGTCCCCGCTTTCGCGGGGATGACGGATCAGGCGATGTCGCCTAGAACTTCAGCTTCACCCCCAGCCGCGCATTCAGCGGCGCGCCCGTGCTGATGTTGTTATCGGTATGGGCGCTGGGGAAGTAGTCGGTGTCGGTCAGGTTCTCGACATTGAGCTGCAGCTGCAGCGCGTCGGACAGCTTGTAGAACAGGGCTGCGTCGATCCGGGTGAAGCCGGGCAGGCGCACCGCATTGCTGATCGTGGCAAACTGCTGCGATTGCCGCACGGCACCCACTGCGATCCCAAGCCGCTCAGTGAAATCATAGCGGCCCCAGGCCGAGAACTGGTGGCGCGGCAACTGGGCCAGGGTCCGGCCCGCCGGGGCCGCGGCCGTGGTCGAGATGATTTCGCCATCCTCCAGCGCATAGCCCAGCGTCACCTGCAGGTCCGGGGTAATCTGGCCGACCACGGCGGTTTCAAAGCCCTTGGTCCGGCTTTGCCCGGTCTGCACCACCACGCCGGTCACCGGATCGTTGGCGCGGGTATTGGTGCGGTCGATCTGGAACAGCGCGGCGGTGAAGGCCAGGCGCTCGGTCAGGTCCCATTTCACCCCGGCTTCAAGGTTGCGGAACTCTTCCGGCGCCAGGCTGGCCGTGGTCGCGTCGAGCACGGTGAACTGGTCGCCCGCTTGCGGCAGGAAGCTCTTGGCATAGCTGGCATAGAGCGAGACATTTTCACGCGGCTTGATGATCAGGCCGGCGCGCGGGCTCCACTTGCCGTCGCTGCGGCTGGCGCCAAAGCTGTTCGCCCGGTTGGTCGAGGTGATCCGGAAATCGTCATAGCGCAGGCCAAGCACCACCTTGACCAGTTCCCCCAGATCGATCTGGTCCTGCACATAGGCCGACAGCGCACGAACCTTGGACAGGCTGGAGCGGCTGCTCGCACCAAAGGAGACGCTGGGCAGCGTCAGGCGCTGGGCCAGCGGCACGGTCACCCGGCTGGCCAGGCCTGCGCCAAAGGCGGCTTCGCTGCGCTTGGCGTCGGTCAACTGGTCGCTGGCTTCGAAACCGATCAGCAGCTGGTGGCCAAGGCCTGCCGCCTTACCCTTCCAGACCAGGTTGCCCTGGACGATCCAGTTCTCCCGGATCGTGTCGCTGTTATAGCCTTCCAGCTCCACCGCGGTCGCCGTGGCGGCCGCGCGGGCATATACGTTGCCATAATATTTGTCGTAATGCGCGTATTGGCCGGTCAGATTGGCGCTCAGCGCATCGCTGAAATCATGATCGAGCCGGGCGCGGGCGATATGGGCGGTCACGGCGCTGTGGTTGGCGCTTGGGCTGCCGAAGAAGGTATCGTCATAGCCCGTCAGCGGTGCGCCCGCGAATGATGGCACGCCGCGATCGGTCACGCGCTGGTCATCGGCATATTCATAGCCCAGCACCAGCCGGGTCGCCTCGCCCAGCTTCCAGCCCAGCGTCGGGGCCAGTCCAGTGAAGTGGCCATTGTAGAAATCGCGGTGATTGGCGAAGTCTTCGTAAGTCGCGTTCAACCGGGCGGCGAAGCGCTCGCCCAGCGGCTGGTCAAGATCGGCGGCGAGCGACCAGCCGCCAAAACTGTCCACCCCGCCCGCAAAGTCTGTGCGGCCCTGATTGAACTCCGGCGCCTTGGACACGCGATTGACCACGCCGCCACCGCCGCCCCGGCCGAAGATCAGCGCATTGGCGCCCTTGAGCACCTCTACCCGATCAATATTGTAGAGCGAGCGGTAGTATTGCGCGTCGTCTCGCAGGCCATCGAGGAAGAAGTCGGCCGTGGTGCTCTGGCCGCGCAGGGTGATCTGGTCGCGGTGGCCCTCGCCCTGGCCCAGCACGACGCCGGGGACGTAGCGCAGCGCGTCATTGAGCGATTCAACGCCCTGATCATCCAGCTGTTCGCGGCTCAGCACGGTCACCGTCTGTGGCACGTCGATCAGCGGGGTTTCGGTCTTGGTGGCCGAGCGGGTCTTCTCGATATCGTAACCATCCGGCACGCCATAGACGATGATCGCGGGGGCATCGGCGGCCTCCGCCATGGCCTCCGCCTGGGCCGGTGCAGCCAGGGTAAGGCCGGCCAGCACAGACGAGGCCAGCAGGCTAAAGCGCGCGGTGTTCATCTGATTCCCATCTTGCGAATGATTTGCAATAACAGATGTGCCGCTAATGCGAATCGTTCGCATTGACAAGGATCAAATTGCTCGGCTCGTCGTATTCGCTATGGACCGGCAGACGATTGGAAAGGACCCGCTGATGAAGGCAACGATCTGGCACAACCCGGCTTGCGGCACCTCGCGCAAGACGCTGGCGATCCTGCAGGAGGCGCCCGGTGTGGACGTCACCGTGGTCGAATACCTGATCAACCCGCCCAGTGCAGAGAAGCTGGCCCAGCTCTATCGCGATGCGGGGATCACCCCGCAGCAGGGCCTGCGGCTGCGCGGGACCGATGCAGAAGAGCGCGGCCTGCCCTCAGCCGATGCCGCCGCAGTGCTGGCCGCGATGGTGGCCGAACCCAAGCTGATCGAGCGCCCGCTGGTGGAAACGGACAAGGGTGTCCGCCTATGCCGCCCGCAGGAAAAAGTGCTGGAAATCCTCTAACGCTGGGCCAGCAGGTCCTCGTCGCGGCCCAGGCCCTTTATGCCCAGAGCGAGGACGGCGAGGCACAGCAGTTCGATCACGGCAAAGCCGATCCAGGAAGAATGGCCATAGAGCCAGACCCCGATCGCCGGTGCCAAGATATAGGCTGCCCCGTTGACTGAAGCGACAATGCCAGCCGATTGCCCTTGCTCGGCACGGCTCACCGCCAGCGAGGCGCCAGCCGTAAATCCGGGGCGGAACAGGCCGAAGCCCAGACAGGCGATCGAGGTGCCAATCGCAATGGCATGGAGATCGCGGGCCACCGCCAGCAGGGCAACGCCCATTGCGGCCAGGCCCACGCCCCACAGCGCCGAAGCCCGCGGACCCAGCTTCCACAGCGGGATGATCCCCCATTGCGCCAGCAGCGTGGCAATTGCGCCCGCCATCAAGACCAGCCCGGTCGGGCCGGCGCCGGCCATCGGGGTGGCGCGCAGGCCCAGCCGGTCAAGGATCAGGAAGCCGACGATGCCCATCACCATCGCCTGGGCATGGCCGCCCAGCAGGCCCGCCACCAGCCAGGGGCGAATGCGGCGGTCGGTCCATTTCAGATCGGGCACTTCGGGCGGCAGCGGGCCGTCTTCGGCCTCTTCACCTTCGCCCCGCATCCGCGAATCCGAATTCGCGCTGAACGGTGCCGCCAGCACTTCGCCACGCCCGGCATAGGCCGGGGCATCATCTGGCAGCCGCAGGCGCAGCGCGACCAGCACCACCACTGCGATAAGGGTAAAAGCGAAGAACGGGCTGACCAGGCCAAGCCCCGGCACGATCAGCAGCGGTGCCAGCGCCGGACCCAGCACCGTGCCAAGGCCGAAGCTGGACGAGATCAGCGAGAGTGACTGGGTCCGCTCTGCGCGGCTGGTCCGGCTGGCGACATAGGCCTGCACGGCCGGCGGGGCGGCCGATCCGAACCCGCCATACAGCGAGCGGCAAGCGGCGAAGAGCAGCAAGGTGCCCAGCGCGCCAAGATAGCCGTTCAGGCCGAACCACAGCGACAGTCCGCATAGCCCGAAGCTGGAAATGAACCCGGTCAGCCCCAGCGCCATCATCGCCTTGCGGCCACGCCGGTCGCTGCGCCGGGCCCAGAATGGCGCGCAGAGCATCCACAGCAGGGCCGACCAGGTATAGGCCAGGCTGATCCAGAAATCCTGAACCTTCAGTGCGGTACCGATCGAGGGCATGACCGATTGCATCGCCGTATTGCCCGCTGCCGTCACCAGCATCACCGTGAACAGCAGCGCCACGCGGCTGCGCGGCAAGCTGGCAGTGACGCTTCCGGCACTGGCGGGTGCGGGTGTATCAGCTTGGGTCATCGCCCCTGTCCCTAGGTCTGTCGCATCCGCCTTGCAATGGCTCGGCAAATTTGTGAAACCACCTAGACCCAGCCGCTCAGGACAGGATCAAGCCCCCCGCATGACTTTTACCGAGCTTGCCCGCAAGCCGCTTTGGGCCCGCATCAGGCACCGCATCAAGCGGGCGATGGGCCCCTGGGGGGTGTTTCTCCAAGGCTTTATCGAGCATCCGGTGATGGTCGGCTCGATCATCCCATCATCGCGTTTCACGATCGAACGGATGCTCAAGCCGGTCAAATGGGATGAATGCCAGCTGTTTGTCGAATATGGCCCGGGTGTTGGCACCTTCTGCCGGCCGGTGCTTGAACGCCTGCGGCGCGATGCGCGGCTGATCGTGATCGATACCAACCCGCTCTACATCGATTACCTTAAGGCAACGATCAGCGACAGCCGGTTCCTGCCCGTGCTGGGGTCCGCGGCCGAGGTTGAGCATATCGTCCGCGCCCACGGGTTTGACCATGCCGATTATGTCCTGTCCGGCCTGCCGTTTTCGACGCTGCCTGATGGCGTCGGCCCGGCGATTGCTGCCGCGACGCACCGCGTGTTGCGGCCGGGCGGTGCCTTCCTGGTCTATCAGTTCAGCGCCAAGGCCCGCGATTTCATGGCGCGGCACTTCACCCGGATCGATGCCGATTTCGAACCGCTCAATGTCCTGCCCTGCAAGCTGTTCTGGGGCTGGAAGGACTAGCGGCTATTCAACCGGTAGTGCCGGCGCAGCCCCTTCATGGCGCGCCAGCTGGTGGTGTGCTGCGGCGTAGATCGCCATGAAATAGATCGCCATGATCGCCTGCAGCGCGGCGGAAACCAGCGTGCCCAGCGTCATCCCGATTTCCGTGCCCAGCACCAGCCGCAGCAGCAGGTCAGCCAGTCCGCCGACCAGCAAGATCACCACGCCAAACCCGATCAGCAGCAGGGCATAGAACAACGCCAGCCGGCCGGCGTTGCCGCGGGTCAGGGCCCATGAGTGCCTGAGCGCCGCGACCGGTCGGCGTTCGCCATCGACCATCACGACCGGCGCCACCAGCGAGATGCGCACCATCACATAGATCAGAGCCACGATGCTGGCCGCCACGGCCATCACGGCCAGCGCCTTGCTGCCAGTCAGCGCGGCCAGGGTAATCGGGATCAGCGCCGCGGCGGCACAGCCGAACCCGGCGAGCAACTGCGCCGCAATCACCGGCAGCGCGCCGCGCAGGGCTAGGCTCAGCGCCTCGCGCACGGTCGGGCGGGTGCGGTCGGTAAACAGGGCCAGCATGGTCAGCGTGCCGATCACTTGGCACACCGCCATGCCCAGCAGCCAGGGCCAGGCGCCCTTGTAATAGGCGGACAGGGCCGCCATCAGCGCAGTGCTGTCCGATCCGGCAGCCGCTTCCGGCGGGGGGGCGAAAATGCCAACGGCAAAGCTGGGCAGGACCAGGAAGACCCCCGCCAGCGCCCAGAGCACATCGCGGTTGGCCGAAACGAGCTTGGTGGCCTCTTGCCAGGCCCGGTTGCTGTCAAACCGCATAGTCAGCTCTCCTTGGTAGTTGCCCCTTGATAACAACAGAAATTGCCGCCACGCAACGCGCGATGATTCAGGGACTGCCTTCCTCGATCGAATGGCGCTGCGATAGTGCGCAGGTGCCCTATCGCCATGCGCTCGATTTCATGACCGAGCGCAACGCCGCGATTGCCGCCGGGACGGCGGATGAACTGGTCTGGCTGCTCGAACACCCGCCGGTTTACACCGCGGGGACCAGCGCCGCGGCGGGCGAATTGCTCGATCCGCGCTTTGAGGTGGTCGAGGCCGGGCGGGGCGGGCGCTATACCTATCACGGGCCGGGCCAGCGGGTGGGTTATGTCCTGCTCGATCTCAAGCGC
>CAWUNP010000032.1:0-8757 GCA_963923805.1 uncultured Novosphingobium sp.
GAAGTAACGAGCTGCTGCTGCAGGGCCCGCTCCTCAGTCGTCAACGCGGCAGTCAACGACGAAAGAATGGTCGAGCGCACAGTGAGCGTGCTGGTCGAAGCCGAAAGCGTGCTCACGCCCGCACTCACGGACGAAGTGGCACTCGAGATAGCCGTACTGATGGTGCTCGTGGCACCACCATCCGAACCACCTAGAGCTGCATGGGCCGGACTAGCAAGCGCGGTTGCAAGAGCCGGCACAGCTGCGGAAGCCAGCGCCAACTTTTGAAGATTGTTTTTGTTCATAAAAATACCCTGTTCCCTAATAATCGAAAGCCGCATGGCGCCCGATAGAAGCCGCTATGCAATCCACCGCGCACGACCTCTCAGAAACTCCGAGATAAACGCGTGCACGCCGCGCCATGCAAAAGTAGCGCACTCGTCTCACTATGCGCTCCCTGGCTCGTAGAAAAGTAGAACATGATGCAAAAAGTGCACACAAAATGCCCTTATTCGCCGCGATCGCCGCAAATCGACACAAGTCGCTCAGCGAGCATTTAGCTCCAATCTAGGTGTAAAAGAGCTTTTCAGCACCTCAACCGAGCTCCACCGACCCTCCATGCGCCATCGCGGATTGATTTCGTGGGCTACATGGCGATAGAGGTCTTGCTCAAGCGAGTTTCGGGGCTACCTGTAGATAGCTTCCGCCTTTTTCATTTCACGCGGAAAGTTATCAACGTTAGCAACAGTTTTGGAGATTAAGTTCCTTGCGTATTGGCCTGTCACTTTTGACCCAGTCTGGGCACAACATCTGGAACAACGGTATCGGACAGAACGTTTACCATTTGGCTTGTGCTTTAGACGCGATACCGTTCGTAGAAAAAGTTGTTTTGGTTAACACCGGCGACCAGACCAGCCATCCTGAAAGTGTTGGCGACCTCGAGAGCAAGTTTGACCTCGTCAGCGTCAACGATTGCGCCGATCTGATCGACGTTATCTTTGAGGTGTCAGGCGCCCTTAATGTCGAATGGCTGAGCCGCTTCCAAGCGCGCGGCGGAAAAGCCGTCTTTTATGTCTGCGGCCAGCCATACCATGCACTTGTAGAACCCACGATCTTTAACAAACCATCGCATTTCGGTGATCCACGCCGCTATGACGAAATCTGGACCCTGCGGAAGGATAGGCAATTCATCCCAATGCTGCGGGCCATACATGAAAGGCCAGTCTTTGAAGTCCCTTATCTCTGGGCGCCGACATTTCTCGAGCAATCTGCCCAATATCTGAAGGATAACCATGGCTTCGACTTCGGCTACCGCCCCGGATCGCTAGTCAAAGCGGTTCCGACGATTTTCGAGCCGAACATCTCGCCACTCAAGATGGGGACAATTCCCTTCATGATTTGCGAGGCAGCATACGCTGAGATGCCCGAACGCATCGAGAAAGTGATGTTCATGAATGGTCATCACATGGCGTCACATCAAACGTTCGTTCACTTGGTCCAACGATTCAAGTTATACGGCGATGGCAAACTGACCATCACCGCGCGCGACTTCTTTGCACATGTCATGGGTGTCACTGGGAATATGGTAGTCAGCCATCAACTTGAATGCACGCAGAATTACCTTTATCTTGATGCATTATACGGCAACTACCCTTTGATCCATAATTCTCCCCTTTTCGCCGATGTTGGATACTATTACCCTGATAGCAACATTGCCGCGGGACTCGAACAGTTCCGCCTCGCGCTTAACGAGCATGACGCGAATCTAGAATTCCACCACAAGCGCAATGCCTGCAAATTTGAGGAAGTCAGCCCCCTGAGCCGGGCCAACCGCAATGCATATGCGCAACGCCTCATCAGCCTCATGAACGGAAAGGCGCAGAGCCGATGAGCCTCCAGCCCAAGAAAGCAACTGCAAAACGAGCGATGAAAACGTCAGGCCTGAAGGTCGGCGTCACCATATTTCTTCGCGATGGCACACAATCGCTCTGGGAAAACGGTATTTTCCAAAACGCCGGCTTCCTAATTATGTTGCTCAACGAGTCGAAGATCTTTGACAGGGCGTTCCTAGTCAATGGTGGGGTTGGTATGCCAGTAAACTCAAAGGAGTTTCTGGCCAACTCGCCCGCTCCAGTGATATCGATGGATGAAGCCGCAAATGAGCTTGATGTAATCATCGAGCTTAGCGCCCAACTAAATCCAGACTGGGCCCGTGATTTTAAGAGCAGAGGGGGCACTGTAATTGGCATGCGCGTTGCCAGCGACTTTGTTCTGGACGCGGAGCGCATGGCGTACGATCTGGATCCCGCCATGCTGATTTCGAAGGTTCCGTATGACGAGATTTGGACCCTTCCGGCATTCGCCAAGACATGCGCTAGCTATTATGAATTCGGTTTCCAGGCACCTGTCCGGGTGATGCAGCACCTTTGGAGTCCGATCCTTGTCGATCGGTCTGCCAAGGAATTTGGCAAGCCTTTCACTTACCGCCCCGGTGCAAAGCGTTGGCGCTTGGCCATTCTTGAGCCAAACCTTTGTACGGTGAAGACTAGCCACCTGCCGATGCTGCTTTGCGACGTGGCACATCGTCTAAATCCAAAAATAATTGATCATATGTACGTTTTCAATGCGATGGCGCTAAAGGACCACCATGCGTTCGTCGATTTCGCTAGAAGCCTTGATCTGGTAAAGCAGGGTATAGGCACGTTCGAGGCACGCCTCCCGGTTTTCCAGATCATGACCGAACTTGCTGAAGCAATCGTATCGCATCACTGGGAAAACGGTCAGAACTACCTTTACTATGAGGCACTGCATGGCGGATTCCCGCTGATCCACAACTCTGCCTTCCTTGATACGTGCGGCTATCGTTACGATGACTACGATCCTGAGCATGGCGCCCTGGCTCTGCTAAGGGCAAAGGCCGAGCACGATCTCAACCTTGAATCATACCGAGCTGAAGCGCGTAACTTCCTAAAAAAATTAGATCCAATTAACCCTGTAAATGTTCTTGATTTTGAGAACGTAATCTTGCGCGCAATGGGCCGGACATAATCATGAAGCAGACGCATACGTCGTTTGGCATTTCAGCTGCAGCCATCCTTGGCCTGATACCGAACATTCCGGCGACGGCGCAGCCGCAGCCGCAGCCGCAGCCAGGCCGCTCAGCGCAGGCCGCGGCGGCGCAGGCAACCGCTACGGCTAAAGCGCCTAGGGCTCCCACTGCCAGCGGCGACGTGCCGCGGGCGACATTCATCCAGATGATGGACGCAGACTATCGCAAGCGCGACCTCGATGGAGACGGCAAGGTAACCCGCGCCGAGTTTGAACAATTTGAGCGAAATGGCGCGATCACCGCCGCGCAGGCCCAGAATCGCGCCCTTTTTGCGACCCTCGACACTGATCGGAACGGCACGCTGACAGCGGGCGAGTTTGCCGGACTGGTGCGCAACATCCCCACTCCCGATATCACAGGACAGATGCAGCGGTTCGACATCAACCGCGATCAAATAGTCAGCCTGATTGAGTATCGTACGGCGACCCTGATCAACTTTGATCGACTTGATGCTGACAAGGACGGCATCGTGACCGAACGCGAGATTGCTGCATCAAACTCCAGCATTGGAGGGCGCTGAAGTTTTTTGCACAGATAGCAAAAGATATCCGAGATTAATTGATTTTTAAAGTCGATAGTTGATTTCGGATATCAACCGTTGGGCACGCCTCTTTTTTTAAAAAATTTTAAAATTTTATACAAAGCTACTACGAAGGATTGCGCCGTGATCGAAGGAATTTCTTGGACCACATTTGATGAACTGACCATGGCAGTACTATCCGCTATAAAGCCAAAGCGCATTTTAGATATTGGCTCGGGCGAGGGAAAGTATGGTCGCCTCATCCGCGCTAAATCTGAATTTGACCATACCCACCTAACGTCTGTCGAGTACGAAAAGGGACGCAAGAAGCAACTCCTGTCGGTAGGCTATAACGAAGTGCGGTGCATCTCAGCACTCGACCTCCTAGAATCATCTGCAGAAAATTACGAAGTGGTCATATTAGGTGACGTGATAGAGCATTTTAAAAAGTCTGAAGGCATGGACCTTCTAAATTTCTTAAACTATCGAAGCGAATACATCATTATAGTTACACCTGAAGCCATGCCAATGAGCTCAGCAAACTTTTATGAGGGGCATAACTCGCTTTGGCGCCCTCATGACATGCAGTGGCATGACTACTGGCTTCACATGCGATGTGGCATAATGCATTTTTATGTCTTGCGTGGATATTTGAACTTCAGCGGCACTCCACTCAGCAGTATACAGAATTCTGTTCATGAAAAGAATATTATCGTGACGCGTGGCGACACTCGTCTTGTGGATCAAAACACTATACATCAATATGCGCGGCTAGACCTTCATAACACTCAGATATTCGATCAGATCCCAGGCAACGATGATATGGTCACAATTTATCGCCCAAACTGACGTGCATGTATTCGCTCCTGATATCGTACGTGCTAATGGAGGGGCAGAAAATGTTTCAAATAGTAAAATCGCTCAGAAAAATCGAGGGCCTGACCGGCATTCGCCTGATGTCGGCCGAGCTCGAGATTATCGGCATCCTTTACAATGATGGACCAATCAGCGTGCAGGCGCTGATGGGCAAGGTGCGCGCATCGCCATCCGGGTTTCACCTGATCAAGAAGTCTATGCAGGATACCGGACTGATCGTGGGTTGTCGTTCCGCCCAGGACGCGCGGGTCAAACTGCTCGACCTCTCGCCTGATCTACGCGAGAGCCTCGCCGCAATTCACCGGGACCAGACCATGTCCACAGCGGCACCGCGCGAGCTGGCACAATTCGCCGCGCAGATAGCCAGACCGGTGGTTTCGGAGTTCGCCTGAACGTCCGGGGTGACTTAAGTGCCGCAGATTTCGATATAAATTCCTGAATTAGCTTTATTTTTCGTTCTTTTTATCTTGTGACGTGACCTCATTTTGCGAAGCCATGATCGGCGCAACCGGGGCCGATCACAATGCTGCTGTTGGTAGTTAACAATCTTCGCGAACTTGAAGGCACCACCGGAGCCCGGCTGGTCACGACCGAGCTCGAAATCATCAGCGTCCTCTATCATGAAGGACCGCTGAGCGTTCAGGAACTGATGGGCAAGATGCGCGCCTCATCATCCGGCTTTCATCTGATCAAGAAGTCGATGCAGGATGCCGGGCTGATTGCCGGCTGCAAGGCTGATCATGATGCCCGGGTCAAGCTGCTCGACCTTTCTCCCGAACTGCGCGCGAACCTGACCGCGATCTACGGAGACGGTCCATCCCCGATCGGGCCGGGATCCGGCGCGGCTGCGGCCCTGGCTGGGCAGTCCGCCCTTTCCCACCACGCCTGACCGGCGCGGCGCCGGGGCTTCAGAACATCCGGGTCAGGGTATAAAACAGCGCACCCACCGCCGCGCTGGCCGGAATGGTAATGAACCAGGCCATCACCACCCGCGTCGCCACGCCCCAGCGCACGGCGCTGGCCTTGCGCGCCGCGCCGGTGCCGATCACCGATCCGGTGATCGCGTGGGTGGTCGAAACCGGGATGCCCATCGCGCTGGCACCGAACACCACGATCGAACCGGCCGTGCTGGCGCAGAAGCCGGTGTGGTGGTTCAGCTTGGTCAGCTTGGTGCCCATCGTCTTGATGATCTTCCAGCCGCCCGACAGGGTCCCCAGCGAGATCGCAAGATAGCAGGCAATTGCCACCCAGTCCGGCACCTGCAGCTCGTCAGCGGGCGCATTGCCGAGGTAGCCAGAGGTATAGAGCAGCAGCGTGATGATCCCCATGGTCTTCTGGGCATCGTTGCCGCCGTGGCTGATGGAATAGGCCGCGCTGGAAAACAGGTGCAGCGTCTTGAACACGCCTTCGGCCCGGCGCGGCTGGAACCCCCGGAACAGCCAGGAGGTGATCAGCACCATCAGCATGGCGATGGCAAACCCGATGATCGGCGAGAGAAAGATCGCCATGATCGTCTTCAGCGTACCGGAGCTTTGCACGGTCCCGAACCCGCTGTGCGCCACGGCCGCCCCCAGCAGGCCGCCGATCAGCGCATGGCTTGACGACGAGGGAATGCCCCGGATCCAGGTGGCGATGTTCCAGAAGATCGCGCCCATCAGCGCGCCAAAGATTACCGCGGGCGTGGCATCGTCGGCGCTGATGATCCCCTTGGCGATGGTCTTGGCCACGCCGTGCCCGACCAGCCAGTAAGCGGCGAAATTGCCGCCGGCGGCAAACAGCACGGCCACGACCGGGCTGAGCAGCCGGGTGGACACCACCGTGGCGATGGAATTGGCTGCGTCATGCAGGCCGTTCAGAAAGTCGAAGGCCAGGGCGAGGACGATCAGTCCCACCAGCAGCGGAAAGGCAAGCTCATGCATGCCGCAGATTCCTTGTCGGGGCCTTAGCCGTGATCGATGACGAGACTGTCGATCTCGTTGGCGACATCTTCGAACGCATCGGCAACGCGCTCCAGATGCTTGTAGATCTCGCGGCTGACCATGAAGGCCAGCGGATCGCTCTTGACCTTCTGGGCCTGGAATGCGGCGCGCATGCCGGCATCGTGCAGGCCATCAACCTGGCCTTCAAGCTGGACGATCCGGGCGGTCAGTTCGTGCAGACGGCGGCCCTGGCGCTCCACATCACGCAGTAGCGGCAGGGATTCACAGATCAGCTTGCAGGCATCGAGCACGACCCGGGCAATGTCCTGCATCTGCTGGTCATAGGTCGTCACTTCCAGCAGCTCGATTGCGCTGGCCGTGGCGTTCATCTCGTCGATGGTATCGTCCATCGCCCCGATCAGCGCCGTGATGGCGCCGCGATCGAACGGCGTCAGGAAGGTGTGGCGCACCTCGTGCAGCACTTCGCGGATCACTTCATCCGCCGCGTGCTCCTGATCGCGGATCACGCGCAGCAATTGCGCCCGGTCGCCCTCGCCCGCGGTCAGGCTGACCAGGGCTTGAGCTGCACTGACCATCGTCGCGCCGTGGCGCTCGAACAGGACAAAGAAATCACCCGACTTGGGCAACAGACGCTGAAACCAGCCAAACATTATCGCGAATCCCCCGATCCGATTGTGACTGCCCTATGACAGCCCAACGACAACAGCGACAGCGGGTTTTGGTTTCACCCTGACCGCTGTCCACAGCGGCCGTAGCTTCACAGCCAGTCGATCTGACGGAACCGCAACCACAAACCGCCGCAAATCAGGGTGATAACCGCCAATACAGTCGGATAGCCCCACGGCTGGCGCAGTTCGGGCATATAGTCGAAATTCATGCCGTAGATCCCGGCGATCGCAGTCGGCACCGCCAGGATCGCCGCCCAGGCGGCAAGCTGGCGCGTCATCGTGCCTTGCCGATGCTGTTCAAGCAGGCTGGCGGTTTCGACGACCGAGGCGAGCGTTTCGTTCAGTCCGGCGATCCGTCGCATGGTCCGCCGCATATGATCCAGCACATCGCGATACCACACCCGCGCCCCGGCATCGATCACCGGCAGTTCGGTGGTAGACAGCCGCTCGCACACTTCCTCCATCGGGCCGACAATCCGGACAAAGCGGCGCAACTGACGGCGCAGGCGGAAGATCCGGCGGATGGTGGACGGTTCGGGGAAGGCGTCAATCGCCCGCTCCTCGATCGCTTGAACGGCTTCCTCCAGCTTTTCCATCAGCGGGTGATAGCCATCGACCACGAAATCGAGGATGGCATGGGCCACATAGTCCGGCCCTTCGATCAGGTGCTCGGCCGCGGCTTCCAGCCGGCTACGGACCGTGCTGTGATCGCGTTCCGATCCGAACCGCACCGTGACGATGAAATCGCGGCCCAGAAACAGCGCGGTCTGGCCATAGCCGATCTTGTCACCCTCTTCGATCGCGGCGGTGCGGGCCACGATGAACAGCTGCTGCCCATAGGCATCGACCTTGGGCATCTGCATCGGATTAAGCGCATCTTCCACCGCCAGCGGATGCAGCCCGAACTGGGCCTGCAGCAGCGCCATTTCCGCCGCGTCGGGGGCGTGGAGCCCGATCCAGTCAAAGCTGCCGGCCGGCAATTGCCCGCGCGGTTTGCCGTCAAGCGGCAGCGCGGGATCGGTAACCCGACCGGCAAGGTAGCGGCGCGAAGCAATGATCATTGCCAAGTCCTGCCAAAGCGGCAGGGCTGTGGCAATGCACCACTACAAGGGGCGCAGTTCGACTTGCTTCTTGCTGGCCGGCTTGCCGCGGTTCTCAATCGTGACGAAAGCATACTGGTAGAGCTGGGCTTCGTTCAGAATGATCTCGGCCTTGGCTCCGCCAAGCGCGCCGCCGCCCACGATCTGGACGATCCGCAGGCTCAGCTGGCTGCCGCGCTCATGTGGCATGACCAGGGCATAGAACTTCAGTTCCTTATCGGTCGAAGTGCCCTTGTCGCCGGTCGCTCCGCGCTGGCCGCTTATCTGGCCGGTGGCGCGATCAACCACGTCAAGCCGGTAGCCAGCCTCGCGGAATACGGCGACCGTGTTGTCAAAGGTCGTTTCGATCGGCTGATCGTAAGCATAGCGCTGATAGCTGTTGTCGAGGCCAAAGACGCTGCGGTCGGGCTGGATGGCAGCACCGCCACCGCAAGAAGCCAGCGGCAGCGCCAGCGCTGCGGCAATCGCAAGACGATAGGTAATTGTCATGGTTCGGTTCACCCCGGGACGGCAATATCCCCACAGACCGGCGTTGGTTTGGCGGCCTGAAAGCTAGATGCCATCG
>CAWUNP010000033.1:0-8738 GCA_963923805.1 uncultured Novosphingobium sp.
GACAGACTCTGATCGACGGCGTCAGCCAGATCGCGCCGTTCGATGCCGCCGCCAAGCAGGCGCTGCTTGAGGCACCCACTCTGGCATCGCGCTGCGAATTGCTGGTGCAACTGATGCAGTTCTTCGGCCGCCGCGATAGCGACGAAGGCCGCGTCACCCTGCAATAGCCGGGACTAGGCCAGCGTCGCCTTCAGTCCATCGATCACATATTGGGCCGCCAGCGCCGCCAGCAGCACGCCGAGCAGGCGGGTGATGACGGCCTCGACCCGCGATCCCAGCAGCTTCATCAGCGGCCCCGCTGCCATCAGCGCCGCCAGGGTCAGCACCATGACCGCGCCCAACGCGACAAGCACGATCAGCGATTCCTGGGTTCCATTGGCCCGCGCCGTCAGCAGCATCACCGTGGCGATCGAGCCCGGTCCCGCGATCATCGGCATGGCCATGGGGAAGACCGATACGTCCTCGATCTCAGGCGTGGCCTTGACCTTTTCGGCGCGCTCCTCACGCCGCTGGGTGCGCTTTTCGAACACCATGTCGAGCGCGATCAGGAACAGCATGATGCCGCCCGCGATGCGGAATGAATCGAGTTCGATATGCAAGGCGCCCAGCAGGTCTTCGCCAAACACGGCAAAGACCAGCAGGATCAGCGTGGCGATGAAACAGGCCCGCAGCGCCATGGTTTGCGCCTGGGCATGGCTCGCCCCGGCGGTCAGCCCGGCATAGATCGGTGCGCAGCCCGGCGGGTCAATCACGACGAACAGCGAAATGAAGGCGGAGAGGAACAGTTCGAGCATAGGTTAGCGCCCCTGCCCGCTCGATTCGGTCAGGACATCGCGCCAGTTCCCGTCTTTCCAGAAACTGACCGTCAACCGGCGGGATCCATCCGGGCTGATAACCGACTTCCAGCGCAAGGTCCGGTCATCGGCCGATCCGCCCCCGATGTCGCCCTCGCCCGGAGACTGGATTGTACCCGTGAGGGTCGGGCGTTCATCGCGCTTGGGGCAATCAGCCACGCTGGCGGCAACCATTTCCGGATCCGGCTCAAGCGGGCTTGAAGCCAAGCTCATGTCTGAAACCCATTTATATCCGCCATTCTGCTGGCGCTGCCAGACCGTGGCGAAAGTGCCGCTTGCATTGGCACTTTGCCAATTGCCGTGGGTCACCGCATAGGAACCATCGCAGCTCGACCAGACCGCATGCGGTTGCCACTGCACCGCCACGGCGGGTTCAGCGCGGCCCTTCAGCCAGTCCGCCGCCTTGACCCGCTGCGGCACGAACATTTCGGCATCCTTGGCCGCCGTGGCGCGAAAGGCGGCCCACTGGCCTTTTTCCTGGGCCAGCCGGGCAAAGGCGAGCTCGGCGGCAATCACCGCGCTGGGATTGGCCACCGGTTTCAGACGCCCGGCATAACGAGGCTCGGCCGGACCGGCAGTGCAGCCGGCCAGCGCGGCGGCAAGAGTTGCGGCAATCAGAAAGCGCTTCATGGTCTGCAGCCTAGAGCGCCTGATCCTCCAGCGCCACCCCTGCATTGCGGTGTGCCGCCACCAGCGTGTTGCGCAGCAGGACCGCAATCGTCATCGGCCCAACCCCACCCGGAACAGGCGTGATCGCACTGGCCACGGCGCTGACCCCGGCATAGTCGACATCGCCAATCAGCCGGGTCTTGCCTTCCTCGGCTCCGGGCACGCGGTTGATGCCCACGTCGATCACGGTGGCGCCGGGCTTGATCCAGTCAGCCTTGACCATTTCCGGGCGGCCAACCGCAGCCACTACGATATCGGCGCGGCGCACCACATCAGGCAGGTTCTGGGTGCGGCTGTGGGCGATGGTCACGGTGCAGCTTTCGGCCAGCAGCAGCTGGGCCATCGGCTTGCCAACCAGGATCGAACGCCCGATCACCACGGCATCCTTGCCCGAAAGGCTGCCCAGCTGGTCCTTGAGCAGCATCAGGCAGCCCAGCGGCGTGCAGGGCACCAGACCCGGCAGGCCCAGCGCGAGGCGGCCGGTGCTGGTCGGCGTGAGACCATCGACATCCTTGTTGGGATCGATCCGTTCAACCACTGCCTGCTCATCAAGATGGCCGGGAAGCGGCAGCTGGACGAGGATCCCATCGACCGCCGGATCGGCATTGAGCCGCTCCACCAATGCGATCAGATCGGCCTGGCTGGTATCGGCCGGCAGCTTGTGTTCGAAGCTGGCCATGCCGGCCTCGACCGTCTGCTTGCCCTTGTTGCGGACATAGACCTGGCTGGCCGGGTCTTCGCCGACCAGCACCACGGCCAGACCGGCCTTGCGGCCGGCCTTGGCCTCAAACGCGGCGGCGGCAGTGGCAACCCGCGTGCGCAGGCCAGCGGCAAAGGCCTTGCCATCGATCACAGCAGCCGGGCTCATCCGACCTGACGCCCGACGTAGGACAGGATAATGATCGCCACCTGGATCAGCAGCAGCAGCACGATCGGCGAAAAGTCGATCCCGCCCGTATTGGGCAGGCGGCGCTTGATCGGCGCGAGGATCGGATCGAGGATCGCGTTGAGCGCGGTCCACAGCGCCGAAACCAGCTGGTTATGGTAATTCACCACGTTGAAGCTGATCAGCAGCCCCAGAATGAACTGCACGATCACCGCCGTGGTGATCACATTGGCCAGCAGCACCAGGATCGGGATGAGCACTTCGTTGATCATCGGGTTGGTCCTTAGGAGGGGAAAGGGCCTTAGCGGCGGATCAGGGTGCCTGCCCCGCGCGCGGTAAAGACTTCGATCAGCATCGCGTGCGGCACGCGCCCATCGAGCACGACCGCCGCCTCACACCCGGCCTCGACCGCGTGGATGCAGGTTTCCAGCTTGGGGATCATGCCGCCGCTGATCGTGCCATCATCCTGCAGCTTGGCGATATCCGCCGGGGTCAGGTCGGTCAGCAGGTTGCCCTGCTTGTCGAGCACGCCCGCCACATCGGTCAGCAGGAACAGCCGCGCCGCGCCCAGCGCCGCGGCAATCGCCCCGGCCATGGTATCGGCGTTGATATTATAGGTTTCCCCGTCGGCACCCGGCGCAATCGGCGCGATCACCGGGATCATCCCGGCCGCGCTGGCCGTTTCGATCAGGGTGACATCGACCATGGTCGGTTCACCCACGAAGCCCAAGTCGATCGCCTGCTCGATATTGCTTTCGGGATCCTTGGTGGTGCGCGAAACCTTGGTCGCGGTCACCAGGCCGCCATCCTTGCCCGAAATACCCAGGGCCTTGCCCCCGGCGCCCGAAATCCAGCCGACCAGTTCCTTGTTGATCGCACCGGAGAGGACCATTTCGGCCACTTCGGCCGTGGCCTTGTCAGTCACCCGCAGGCCGTCGATGAACTGGCTCTCGACACCCAGCTTCTTGAGCATGGCGCCGATCTGCGGACCGCCGCCGTGGACCACCACCGGGTTGATCCCCACGGCCTTGAGCAGCACCACGTCCTCGGCGAAATCGCGCGCGAGTTCGGGATCGCCCATCGCATGGCCGCCGTACTTCACCACAAAGGTGCGTCCGGCATAGCGCTGCAGGTAAGGCAGCGCCTCAACCAGCGTTTCGGCCTTGGCGAGCATCAGCGGATCGTGGGACTGGGTCATGATGGTGCGGCCTTTAGCCCGCTTCGCAGGGAATTGAAGCGTTTTGTGGTTCGGGCCCGATCGGCTCAGGCCCGGTCAAGCCAGCGCCCCAGCTTGACGAAGACCACGATCAGCGGCGGGACCATGATGGTGGAGAGCACCAGCTTGGAGATGATCTGGCCTTCCATGATCTGGCCCAGCGGAATGTCCTGGCCATAGAAGCTGATCGTGATGAACAGGATCGTATCGACCACCTGCGACAGCAGGCTGGCGATCCAGGCGCGCAGCACCAGCGCCTTGCCCTGCCCGCCGGCGATGCGGCTGAACAGGTAGACGTTGAGCGTCTGCGAGGTGCCATAGGAAATGAGGCCGGCAAACTGCATCCGCACGCCCTGGCCCAGCAGCTTGGCGAAGGCTTCCTGATCGGTCCAGAACGGCGCGGGCGGCACCACCCGGATCACCAGGGTCAGCATCACCATCGAGACGATCAGCGGCACGAAGCCGAAGCGGACCAGCTGGTTCGCGCGGTCCTGCCCGAACAGTTCGGCTACCGCGCTGGAAATGATCACCAGGAACAGGAAGGCGAAGATCCCGCTTTCAACCGCGAGTTGCCCCAGGACGGGCCAGGTGCCGAGCGAGGCCAGCTTGACCCCCATCACCCCGGCGAGCACGCAAAGCCCGCCATAAAGCAGTGAAAACACGAAGAGCGAGCGGGGTATGGTGACGTTCTGCATCGCGGCAGGCTTAGCGACCTTCCCGCGCTTGTGGAAGGCCCGGTAAATACGGCTATGCGCGGCGGCCTTGCGCGGTTACCAATCGCGCCGGAATTTACCCCGGGGGAGCACTACTGCCATGCTGATCGTTCACAGCCTGATCGGGATCGCCCTGATCCTGGCCATCGCCTGGCTGCTGTCTTCGGACCGCAAGGCAATCCGCCTGCGCGTGGTGGGGGCTGCCTTTGCCCTGCAAGCCGGGCTTGCGGCGCTCGTGCTCTACGTGCCGTTCGGCAAGCATATGCTGAAAGGCGCCTCGGACGGGGTCAGCGCGCTGCTGGGCTATGCCCACGCCGGGGTGGAATTCCTGTTCGGCCCGCTCGCCAAGCCCGAGATCGGTGGCAACAGCTTTGCAATCGCCGCCCTGCCGGTGATCATCTTCTTCGCAGCGCTGATCTCGATCCTCTATTACCTCGGCATCATGCAGCTGGTGATCAAGTGGATCGGCGGCGGGCTGGAAAAGATCACGGGCATCTCGAAGGTCGAGAGCCTTGGCGCGGCGAGCAACATCTTCGTCGGCCAGAGCGAAAGCC
The DNA here is from genome assembly GCA_963923805.1 of uncultured Novosphingobium sp. GTDB lineage: Bacteria > Pseudomonadota > Alphaproteobacteria > Sphingomonadales > Sphingomonadaceae > Novosphingobium. The sequence goes on from CAWUNP010000033.1 coordinate 4,893, forward strand.
CGCTGGTGATCCGGCCTTACCTGGGCGCGCTCACCCCCAGCCAGCTGTTCTGCATCATGACCGTGGGCATGGCCGGGGTCGCCGGCACGATCCTGGCAGCCTATGCCAGCATGGGCATCCGGATCGACTACCTCGTCGCCGCCGCCTTCATGTCGGCACCCGGCGGGATCCTGATGGCCAAGATCATCATGCCCGATCCGAAGGGTGAAAAGACGATCGAGCCTGACGAGGTCAAGGTCGCCGGGCTGGAAGAGGAAGCCCCCGCCAATATCATCATGGCCGCATCGCAGGGCGCCCAGACCGGGGTCAAGCTGGCCGTTGCAGTGGGTGCAATGGTGCTGGCCTTCGTTGCCCTGGTGGCGCTTGCCAACGGCATTCTGGGCAGTCTCGGCGGCCTGGTGCAACGCCCTGACCTCTCGTTCCAGATGACCCTCGGCTATGTCTTTGCGCCGGTATTCTGGCTGCTGGCCGGGCCGGATTGGACCGAAGCCCTGCGCGCCGGCGGCTTTTTCGGCACCAAAGTGGTGCTCAACGAATTCGTCGCCTTCATCGATCTGGGCCAAACTCAGGGCCTGTCGGAACGGACCGTTGCGGTGGTCACTTTCGCGCTGTGCGGGTTCGCCAATTTCAGCTCGATCGCCATCCAGATGGCGGTAACCGGCAGCCTGGCGCCCGAACAGCGCCCGGTGATCGCGCGGCTGGGGCTCAAGGCGCTAATCGCCGGGAGCCTCTCAAACCTGATGAGCGCCGCGCTGGCTGGCCTGTTCCTGAGCCTCTGATCACTCCGATCCGGAATAAAAGCACGGGATTCTGCGGATAGGCGGACATTCGCAGGCAGGGCAGGCAGGCCGGTATGCCCGCGCTTGTCCTGTCCGCTGCCGCCCTCTTTACGCTTTGCGCCGCTGGCCCGCGTCACACCTGCGTCGTCGATGGCGACACCTTCTGGCTGGCCGGGGAAAAGGTCCGGATCGCCGATATCAACGCGCCCGAAACACATCAGGCGCAATGCCCGGCGGAACGCGAACTTGGCGAAGCCGCCAAGCAGCGCCTGCTTGAACTGCTCAATGCCGGGCCGGTCACCCTGGTCGATGGCCCGCGCAGCCGCGACCGCTATGGTCGGCGCCTTGCGATTGCCATGCGCGATGGTGAAAGCCTGGGCTCGCGACTGGTGGCAGAGGGGCTGGCCGAACCCTGGCGGGGGCGGCGGTCCAGCTGGTGCTGAACGAAAAAGCCCCGACCGCCAGGACCGGGGCTTTCTGCGTCGCGTGAGCGAAGGCTCAGCTGTAGGTCAGCCGCACCGTCCGGCGGCGGCGGCGCAGCGCGATCCCGGCAAAGCCGATCCCCATGATCATCATCATCCAGGTCGACGGTTCCGGCACGGCGCCAGCGCCACCCGCGAAGGCGAGCGTGCCACTGTAGGAGGCATCGCCCCCGGTCCTGCCCGACACCGAGAGGGTGTTGGTCTTACCCGGGCCGAGCAGCAGGTCTGACAGGAAGCGGAATTCCGTTGAACCCGTTGCACCGATCGCGAATTCGACCTCATTGATCACCACCGAGGTGAAATCGATGTTGGTGGCAAGGTTGTTGCCATTCAGGATCGACGAAATCGTCGCACTGAGCGTGGTGAAGTCCTGCGTGGTGACGAATGTTGCCGTATCGGTGAAGGTACACGGTGCCGGCGCCGGGGCGCACTTCACATCGAAATTGCGAAACGTGCCGGCCTTGACACGGGCCGAAGATTCAAAAAAGTTCCCGAAAACTGCGAAAAAAATGGAGAGTGACATGCTGATCATCGAAGGCTGGCTCAAGCTGGCAAGCGGCGAGTTCGACAAGGTGGCCGATGCCGCCCGAACGATGGTGGCCGAAACGCTGAAGGAAGCGGGCTGCCTGACCTATGCCTTTTCGCGCGATATCAACGATCCCGACCTGATCCGCATCGCCGAGCGCTGGGAAAGCGCCGAATCGCTGGCTGCCCACGGGCAGGGCGCACACATGGCGGCATTCAACGCCGCCATGGGCAGCGTCACCCGCGAAGGGGCGGAACTGTGGCTCTATTCGGGCGAGGCGGTGCGCCGGCTGATGTAAATCAGATCCCGGCCCACCACTGGTAACCGCGGTTGTCTTCCCAGAAACCGCCCTTGCCGCCGTAAAGCCCGGCCAGGCTTTCGCGCAGTTCGATGCGCATGATGTACTTGGCCTGCTTGTATCCCAGCTGGCGCTCCACCCGCAGGCGGATCGGGGCGCCATGCTGTTCGATCAGCGGCGCATCGTTCATCCGCCAGGCCAAGATCGACTGCGGATGGAAGGCTTCGATCAGGTCGATCGATTCGTAATAGGGTTTGCCTTCCAGCTTGTCGGCGCAGTGGAACACGACATAGCGCGCACCCGGCATCAGCCCGGCCGCGCGCAGGATCGCGCCCAGCTGCGGGCCCTGCCACTTGCCGATCGCGCTCCACCCTTCCACGCAATCGTGGCGGGTGATCTGGGTGCGCTGCGGCATGGCCTGCAAGGCGCTGAGCGGCAGCGACAGCGGGCGGTGGACCAGGCCGTCAACCTGCAAGGCCCACTGCGCGAAGCCGTCCGCCAGCATTGCCCGATAGGCCGGATCGGCCACCATCAGGCTGCCATTGGCCTTGAACACCGGGGACATCTCTGCCTCGGTAAATTCGCGCGCCAGGCTATCGCCGATAATCGCCCGCTGGGTCAGCTCATGCAGCCGCCCGACCCCGGCAATGGCCCCCTTGAACGGCGGACTGTCATTCAGAGCATCACAGCCCGAAAGCAGCAGGCCTCCGGCTCCGGCGGCGCCAAACTGGATGGCCTTGCGGCGGGTAATGATCATTCCGCGGGCTCCTTCGCTTTGGGCAGCCGGTACCACCCGGTCAGCATCGAACGCACTTCGTTGATCGGCCCGGCCAATACGACCATGGCCATATGCACCACGAAGAACAGCACCAGCCCCATGGCGGCAATGAAATGGATCGAGCGCGCCGTCTGCCGCCCGCCGAACAGGTCGATCAGCCAGGGCCAGGCCGCATCCAGCGCGGGCGACATCGCCAGACCGGTGACGATCATGGCCGGGAGCAGCACAAACAGCACGCCGCCATAGGCCAGCTTTTGCAGCACGTTATAATTCAACGCCTCTGCCCCCGTCGGGAAGCGCAGCTTCGCGTGTTCGATGATATCGTGCAGGATATGGCGCGGGCTCCATTCCGCCAGGGTGATGTGCAGCCGCCTGGCGATGTGGCCGCGCAGCAGCCCCCAGACCAGATAGCCGGTGAAGGCCAGCACCAGCAGCCAGGCAAAGGCAAAGTGCCACAACCGCGCATCGGCCAGGCTGTAGTGCGACGGGATCGTCATCCAGCCCGGAAAGGCCGTATCTTCCAGCGGCGCGAGGACCAGCCAGGCTGGATCATGTTCCGAACCTAAGTGGCCCCAGTACAGCCGGGGATGGGCGTTGAGGATCATCAGCCCGCTCATCAGCATGATCAGGATGCTGAGCGCGTTGGTCCAGTGCCACAACCGCGTTGCCAGGGCATGGCGGCGAACCAGGTCCCCACCTTGCGGTTCTGCGCCGGCCGGGGTTTCGATCGCACTGTTCATGCCCCACCTCTCCATACGTAGTTTTGCAAAGATACAGTGATTTCCGATAAATACCAGCCTCTGCTTGCCTCCCCGGTGCGGCTCACCTACCCCGCTGGCCAAGGGAGAAAAATCCGTGCCGCCCGGCCAGCATCGCCATCATCCTGTCTTGCCGTTCGTGGTTGGCGCCAGCGGCATCGCGTTGTTCAGCGTGATGGACGCGGTGATGAAGAGCGCCAGCCTGCAGGTTGGCGCCTATAACGC
>CAWUNP010000034.1:0-8703 GCA_963923805.1 uncultured Novosphingobium sp.
TCTTTGAACAGCGCAAGATCCTGAACCAGTACGCCGCTCTGAAGGCTTCGTTCTGGCGCGCTTCGTCGCTCAAGGATGGCGCTGCCAAGCTTGAGAAGAACAGCGCATGGCGCCAGATCGTCGACGACGGCCTTGCCGCCGAAGACGCCCACAGCAAGATGACCGACGCCCTTGAAGCCCATGACTGGCTGCACGGCTCGCTCGCCCGTTCGGAAGCTTCGGTTAACGCCCGCCTCGCTTCGGGTCTGCCGTTCCTGGCCACCGTCGGCGCAACCTCGCCGTTCATCGGTCTGTTCGGTACCGTGGTCGGCATCTACCGCGCGCTGATCAACATCGGCATCGCCGGTTCGGCCTCGATCGACAAGGTCGCTGGTCCGGTCGGTGAAGCGCTGATCATGACCGCGCTGGGTCTCCTCGTCGCCGTTCCGGCCGTGCTTGCCTACAACTACCTGCAGGCCCGCAACAAGCGCATCGCCGAGCTGCTCTCGGGCTTCTCGACCGACGTGCTCGCCAACATCAACTCGAAGGGTGCGGTTAAGCCGGCCGTGGCTCCGGCCCCGGCTGCTGCCAAGCCGGCTGCCGCTCCGGCCGCCAAGGCCTAAGCGTCAAGGGCCGCCGCGGCACCGTGTCGCGGCGGCTCGCTGCCAACCCAAGGACAGGATGTAACCCATGGCGATTTCGATGGGCAGCGGCGGCGATGAAGCGCCAATGTCGGAAATCAACACCACGCCGCTGGTCGACGTGATGCTGGTGCTTCTGATCATCTTCCTCATCGCGGTTCCGGTCGCGATCCAGACGATCCAGAAGCTCAAGATTCCGGTGATGGTCTCGACCGAATCGAAGGACAAGGTTGAAAACCTGCTGCTGACGGTCAGCACCACGGACACGGCCGGCCGCTCTGCGGGCGACCCGGGCTTCGAAGGTGCGAGCCTCGGCGGTGAATGCCGCATCTACTTCAACAACATCACGCCGGTCGATTCGGTCGAACTGCGTGACCAGGCGTTCAAGCGCCTTGATGCAATCGTGAAGCGCGCCGGTGGGCCGGAAGCACTTCAGGCCAATCCGGAACTCGTTCCGCAGGTCCACATTCGCGGTGACGTGAATGCTCCGTGGCGCTGCGTGGCCGGTGCGATCTACAACGTGCAGATCTCGGGCTACCCGACGGTCGGCTTCATTTCGACCCCGGTCGATCCCAACGCCTAATGGTGGGGGCAGCCCTGGCTGCCCCGCCTTATTCGCAATTCAGGAGTAACCCACCATGGCAATGTCAGGCGGCAAGGATGATGGCTCGCCGATGATGGAAATGAACACGACGCCGTTGATCGACGTCATGCTCGTTCTCCTCATCATGTTCATCATCACGATCCCCGTGGCGACCCACGCCGTGAACATCGACCTGCCCAACCCGTCGGCTCCGCCGCCGGATGTCGTCGTCAAGCGCGACAAGAACAAGGTCGTGATCATGCCGAACAGCGCGATCCTGTGGAACGGTGGCGAAGTTGACCAGGGCCAGCTGCTTTCGCTGCTGCAGGCCACTCTGTCGATCAAGCCGGAACCCGAGCTGCAGTACCAGCCGGACCCGCAGGCTCCCTACGATACCTCGGTCCAGGTCCTGAACATCATCAAGGGTTCGGGCGTGACCGCTTTCGGTTTCGTCGGCAACGAGCAGTACTCGGAGTTCAGCAAGGCGCCGAACGCCAAGTAAGCCGTTCAACGGATCAATGATTGGGGGGCGGAGCAATCCGCCCCCTTTTCTTTGCCCGCTAGCCGCGCACCGGCCGCATCGCCAGGCCAGCCAGGCTCTCTGCCTCCAGCAACAGCTCATCATCAGCCTGGCCCTGCGGGGTGCTTTCCCGCCCGACCATCACCAGCACCGGCACGGCCAGCGGACTGACCCGATCAAGCTGCACATGGTGGAGCTGATGCTGCGCCCGGTCGAGCACCCCCGCCAGGCGCCCGACATCCGTCATTCGCGCCCGTGCATCGGCCCAGGCGGCCTCGATCAGCAGATGATCGGGCTCATGCTTGAGCAGGACATCATAGATCAGGTCGGTCGAGAAGGTTACTTGCCGCCCGGTCTTGCGCTTGCCCGGATGCTGCCGCTCGACCAGTCCGGCAATGACCGCCACCTCGCGGAAGGCGCGCCGCAGCAGGTAGCTGTTCTGAACCCATTCGACGAACTCATCGGCCAGGATATCGGGTGACAGCAGGGCCGCCGGGTCTTCGATCGGCCGTAGCCCCCAGACGGCCAGGGCATAATCGTTGGCCACAAAGCCCATGGGCGAAAGGCCGCGCTCCTCCATCCGCCGCGTGACCAGCATGCCGAGCGACTGGTGGGCTGGCCAGCCTTCAAAGGTGTAGAACACGGTGTAGTGGCGCCCCTGATGCGGGAAGCTCTCAACCAGCAGCCGCCCCGGCGCAGGCAGGGCAGAGCGCCAATCCTGCATCTCCAGCCATTCGCGCACATCATCCGGAAAGCGCACCCATCCGGCCCGATCCGCCAGCAGCGCCTGAACCCGGTTCGAAAGGTGCGTGGTCAGCGGCATTCTGGCGCCCATATAGCTGGGAATCTGGCCGGTCCGCTTGGCCGCACGAACCCACAGCTCGGTCTCGCGCATCGCCTCAACCTCCAGGTCCATCCCGGCAAAGCGGAAGGTCGATCCGGGCTTGAGGCTGGCGGCAAAGCTCTCCTCCACCCGTCCCAGCGCCTTGCCGTTGCGGAACCGCACGCCGATCATCTCGCTGTCCATGATGATCCCGGCGTTCAGGCGGTGCCGGGCGGCATGGTCGGGATGGGTCAGGCGCCACAGCCCGTCGCGCCCCTTGGTGATCCGCTGGAACCGGTCATAGGCCCGCAGCGAATAGCCCCCGGTGGCGACAAAGCCGAGCACGCGCTGCCAGATGCCAGCATCAACCCACGCAAAGGGATCGGCGCTCTGGACCTCAGCCAGCAACGCCGCTTCATCGAACGGCCCTGCACAGGCACAGGCCATCACGTGCTGGGCCAGAACATCGAGCCCGCCGGGCCGGAACGCCTCGCCATCGCGCTGCCCTTCGGCGACTGCCTCAAGCGCCGCGACGGCCTCCAGAAACTCGAACCGGTTGCCCGGGGCCAGCAGGGCCCGACTTGCCTGATCGAGCCGATGGTTAGCCCGCCCGATCCTTTGCAGCAGCCGCGACGAGCCCTTGGGGGCCCCCATCTGCACCACCAGATCGACATCGCCCCAGTCGACCCCCAGATCGAGGCTGGCCGTGCAGACCAGCGCCCGCAGCTTGCCCGCCGCCATCGCGCTTTCCACCTTGCGCCGCGCCTCGACCGAGAGCGAGCCGTGGTGGATCCCGATCGGCAGGTGATCCTCGTTCACGTCCCATAGCTGCTGGAAGATGAATTCGGCGAGGAAGCGGGTGTTGCAGAACACCAGCGTCGTCCGGTTCGCCTTGATCGCCTCGTAAAGCTGCGGAACCGCCCAGGCGGCGGCGTGTCCACCCCAGGGCACCCGCGCTTCATGCGGCAAGATGATTTCAAGCTCTGGCGGCGCGCCTTGCTCGCCCTCGACCAGGGCCACCGCCTCTGCTCTGCCGCCCGGTGCAAGCCACCGCTGATAAGCAGCTGGCTCCGCCAGCGTGGCCGACAGCGCGACCCGCTGCAGGCCGGGAGCCAAGGCCTGCAACCGCGAAAGCGCCAGCGCCAGCAGATCGCCCCGCTTGCCATTGGCAAAGGCATGGACCTCGTCGATCACGATCCGCCTGAGGCCGGCAAACAGCGTCGCGCTCTCCGGATAGGACAGCAGCAACGAGAGCGATTCCGGTGTCGTCAGCAGGACATGCGGCGGGTTGGCGCGCTGGCGGGCCTTGCGGTCCGATGGCGTATCGCCGCTGCGGGTCTCGATCCGGATCGGCAGCCCCAGCTCCTCGGCCGGGAGCAGCAGGTTACGGCGGACGTCGTGCGCCAAGGCCTTCAGCGGCGAGACGTAAAGCGTGTGGAGCCCCTCTGGCGGCGGTGAGCCGGCCAGGGTGGAAGGGCAGAAGTCCGCCAGCGTCGGCAGGAAGCCCGCCAGAGTCTTGCCCGCACCGGTATCGGCCACCAGCAAGGTGTGCCAACCACTCTCCGCCACGGCCAGCATCTCGCGCTGGTGGCGGCGCAGCTGCCAGCCCCGCTTGGCAAACCAGCCGGCCAGTTCGGGGGGAAGATCGGGAGCGGATCGGTCCATGGATCCGGGTAGCCATATCAGTCTTCGCCCGGCAGGAAAATCGCGCTTCCCCTTGCCCGTCTGGCCTGCCACGCTGGGGCGATGATGGCAGGCATGGATCTGGGCGCGGTGGTTTCAGTGGCGCTGGCACTGGCGCTGGGGCTGCTGGTCGGGATTGAACGCGGCTGGACCCAGCGCGAGCAGGCTGCCGGCACCCGCTTCGCCGGCATTCGCACCTATGCCCTGCTGGGCCTGACGGGCGGCCTTGGTGGAGCCTTACAGGCGGCTTTTCCGATCCTGTCGGGCGTGCTGCTGGCGGGCACCGCGGTGCTGGTGGTGATGGGCTACTGGCGCACGACGCGGGCCGAGCAGGCTGGCACGCCGATGTCGATCAGCGGCACGGCCAGTCTGGTGGGCCTGCTGACCCTGGCTTGCGGGTTCGTGGCCGGTGCTGGTGGCCATGCTCTGGCGAGTGCCGCAACCGGGGTGATGGTGCTGGTCCTGGCCATGCGCCACCAGCTCCATGACTGGATCCGCCGCCTGGACGAGCGCGAGGTTCTGGCCATTGCCCATTTCGCGCTGATCTCGCTGGTGGTGCTACCATTGCTGCCAGACACCGCGATGGGTCCGCTCGATGCCTGGCACCCGCGCCAGATCTGGCTGGTGGTGGTGATGGTCTGCGGCTTCTCGTTCCTGGGTTATATCGCCGCGCACCGGTTCGGTCCGTCGAAAGGCACGCTGGCTACGGCTGCAGCCGGTTCGATGGTCTCCTCCACCGCCGTCACCGCTGCGCTGGCCGGGCGCCTGCGCGATGGTTCGGGCGACCCCGCCATGCTCAATTCCGCCATCGCCCTCGCTTCGGCAGTGATGTTCCTGCGGGTCATGGTGCTGGTCGCGGCGCTGGCCCCCTTTGCCCTGGCCTCGCTGCTGACCTGGGCCATTCCGGCGATGATCGTCAGTCTGGTCGGGGCCTGGCTGATCGGCCGCGCCACCGCGGGCGACGGCCCGGCGGGCGAACAGGCCCTGCCTGTGCGCAATCCCTTCGCGCTGGCCCCGGCCTTGATCCTGGCCGCGCTGGTCATGGTGCTGAGCGTTGCGGCGCGGTGGGTGCTCGCCCGCTATGGCGATGCCGGACTGGCCACGGTTCTGGCCCTGTCTGGCATGCTGGATGTCGATTCCGCGATCATCACCATAGGCAACCTGCCGGGCGGGACAGTCGACCCGCGTCTGGCCGCATTGATCCTGATGCCGCCGGTCCTGCTCAACACGCTGATCAAAGCGGGCGCGGCAATCACCATGGCCGGATGGCAGCAGGCCTGGCGCGGCGCGGCCGTACTGGCTGCGAGCGCTCTCGTCGCGCTGGGTGCCCTGCCAGTGCTGCTACCCGCGCTTCAGTGACCGGCTTGCGGGCCGCGCTCCAGCCCCGAAGCGGCCAGCTGCGCATCGACTTCGGCAAGAAGCCGCGCACAGCCCTCGTCGCTGTCACTTTCAGCCCGGGCCACAAGCACGTCCTGCGTGTTGGAAGCGCGCAGCAGCCACCAGCCATCGGCGGTTGAAACGCGCACCCCATCGATCGCGTTGACATCGGCCCCGCTGGAGGCGAGCCGTTGCTTAACCTCGTCGATCACGGCGAACTTGCGGCTTTCATCAACCTGGAAACGCAGTTCCGGGGTGTTGACCAGCGCCGGCATCTCCCCCCGGAGCTCGGTGACCGACTTGCCGAGGCGGGCGCTCGCGGCGATCAGGCGGACGGCAGCGTAAAGCGCATCGTCATAGCCGTAATACTGGTGCGCGAAGAACACGTGCCCGCTCATTTCACCTGCCAGCGGCGCGGCGATCTCCTTCATTTTGGATTTGATCAGGCTGTGCCCGGTCTTCCACATGGTCGGTCGGCCGCCCAGTCGCTCGACATGATCGAACAGGGCGCGCGAGGCTTTCACATCGGCGATGATCGCGACTCCCGGCTCCAGCCTGAGCAGGTCCTCGGCATAGATCATCAGCAGCTGGTCACCCCAGATCACCCGGCCCTGGCCATCGATTGCCCCGATCCGGTCCCCATCACCATCAAAAGCTACTCCGAAATCGAGGCTCTTCTCCGCGACGAGCTTGCGCAGGTCAGCCAGATTCTTCTCTTCGGTGGGGTCAGGATGATGGTTCGGGAAATTGCCGTCGACATCGGTGTAGAGTAGGTGGTGTTCGCCGGGCAGCTGTTTGACCAGCAGTTCCAGCGCGGGGCCGGCTGCCCCGTTGCCGGCGTCCCAGCCGATCCGCAGATTGGCGAGGCGGGCGCGGTCAATCCCGGCCAGCCCTTCGCCGAGGCGGGCGATATAGGCGCCGAGGACTTCGCGGCGCTCATGACTGCCCTGGCCGTCGAGCCAGGCACCTTCAGCAGCCAGACGCCCCAGTTCCTGGATATCGGCGCCGAAGAACGGCCGTCCCTGGAACACCATCTTGAAGCCATTATAATTGGCGGGATTATGGCTGCCGGTTATCTGGATGCCGCCCTGCACATCTTCGCCTGATGCTTCGGCAAAATAAAGCATCGGGGTAGGGCCCATGCCGATCCGCACGGCATCGACCCCGCTGGCATTGAGCCCGGCAACCAGCGCTTCTTCCAGTTCGGGCGAGCTTAACCGCCCATCGTAGCCCACCGCCACCTTGCTGCCGCCAGCCTGGCGCAGCAGCGTGGCAAAGCCGCGCCCGATGGCATAGGCGTCAGCCGTACCAAGCGTTTCGCCAATCACGCCGCGGATATCGTATTCGCGCAGGACAGTCGGGTGGAATTGGTGGGTCATGCTTGCTCCGCCTTGCCTTGTTCTAGCCGCGCCAACAGCAGGTCGCGGGCCGCATTCGCCGCATGAACCTGCTCATTGCTGCCGCCGCGATCGGGGTGGACCCGCGCAATCAGGCGGCGATGGGCTTCGATAATCTGGTTGCGCGTAGCCAAGCGGTCAACCTCGAGCAAGGCCCGGGCGCGGGCCTCGGCATGGGAACGCTCTGATGCGGCCCAAAGTTCCCACGGCCAGCGGCGGGTGAGCATCCGGCAGCCGAGGCAGGCCAGCGCGCCAAGGACAAGCAGCTTCGCCAAGCCGCGCCTATGCCATTCCGGCCAGGGTTGGCGCAGGCTCTGCGCGGCCCGGCATGGGCAGGTTCAGGTTGGCCAAGAGGGCGCGCAGCTCCTGCCGCGCGACCAGGTGGCTGGTGCCCAGTTCGCCAAGATGCCCCTTGTCCAGCAGGGTCAGGCCCGAGGGGAACAGTTCGCGATAGATCACGCGTTCGCTCAGGCCACTGGCAATCCGGAAACCGACCCGCTTTGACAGTTCGGTCAGCGCGCCATCCAGCCGCCGCATGTTGCGCGCTTCGACATGCTGGGTGCGGTTGCGCACGACAACCCAGTCCATTTCGCGGCGCTTTTCCTGAATCGTGGCGAGCGCGCGCTTCTTGCGCGCTTCCCAGATCAGTTCGGCATAGAAAGACAGCTTGCGGACCTTGAAGGTCTCGGCATCGACCTGCCCGATCAGGTCAAAATCGACGAAGCTGTCATTGAGCGGGGTGACGAGGGTGTCCGCCGCCGTGGCGACATGGCGGGCCAGCGGATCGTCGCGGCCCGGCGTGTCAAAAATCAGGAAGTCATGCCCTTCGGCAAGGTCGGCGCTGATCCGGTCAAGCTCGGCCGCGTCAGTGCCATCGTAAACGGCAAAGCTGGCAGTCGGCAGCACGATAGCGCGGCGCTTGATCGTTTCGGCGCGGTTTTCAAGATAGCGATGGAACGTGCGCTGGCGGTGATCAAGATCGACCGCTGCCACCCTGGCCCCCTGATAGGCGAGCGCAATGGCGACATGGACCGCCGTGGTTGACTTGCCGGTGCCGCCCTTCTCGTTGGCAAAGACAATCCGGTGGGGGCTCTTGCTGGCAGTCACGGTCAGATTGGCTCGCTTGTGTGGTTGCCGGGGGGCGCTGTGCGGCGCTAGGGGCGGTGTCGGTGCCTTTTACCCAAGGGGATTCGTCCGTGCAAACCGTCACCCGGCTTGATCCACTGCGCAGCGCGCTGGCCACTCTGCGCACCGCTGGCCCGCTGGCGCTGGTGCCGACAATGGGTGCGCTGCACGAAGGCCATCTGACCCTGGTGCGCGCAGCCAAATCCCGGGCCGCCCATGTCGTCGTTTCAATCTTCATCAACCCGCGGCAATTTGGCGCGAACGAGGATCTCGACGCCTATCCGCGGCAACTGGCGCGCGATCAGGAACTGCTCGAAGCGGAAGGCGTCAGCCTGCTGTGGGCCCCGGAACCGGCGGCGATGTACCCGGCAGGCTATGCCACCAACGTGTCGGTCAGCGGCGTGTCCGAAGGGCTGTGCGGTGCGGCCCGGCTTGGCCATTTCGATGGCGTGGCCACCGTGGTCTGCAAGCTGTTCAACCAGGTGCAGCCGGATCTTGCCCTGTTCGGTGAAAAGGATTGGCAACAGCTCGCCGTGATCCGGCGCATGGCGCGCGACCTCGATCTGACGAAACCC
>CAWUNP010000035.1:0-8678 GCA_963923805.1 uncultured Novosphingobium sp.
GATGTAGAGAGGTCTCGTGGGCTCGGAGATGTGTATAAGAGACAGGGCAACCCGTTGCTGCGGGTTGAAGGGACAGCCGGTTTTGGCCGGATCGACAACGACGGCTTCTTCGGTATCACGGCCGACAACGTCAATCCGCTAGCGCTCCAGGCGACGGCGGAGATGCCGCTGTTTGCTGGTGGCCGCGTGCGTTCTGCGATCGAGCAGGCGCGCGGCGGTGCGGAACTGGCCCGCTACCGATCGATGCAGGCCCGCTTGGATGTAGGCGTTCAGGCGGTTGCCGCTTATGCTGAAGTGTTGGCTTCGCGCCAGATCGAAGCAAGCCGCGAACGCCTGGTGACAGAACTGCGCGAGGTTGAACGCCAATCACAGCTGCGGTTCAAGGTTGGGGAGATATCGAGTTCTGACCGTGCGCAGGCTGCGGCCCGCAAGGCGGAAGCCGAAGCCGCTTTGGCGGCTGCGCACGGTCGGCGGATGTCGGCCGAAGCCGGGTTTGAGCGGATCACTGGCATGATACCGGGCGAGCTTGCGCCGATGCCAGCATTGCCAGCGGTTCCGGCCTCTTTGGCTGCGGCAATGGAACTTGCGGTCGCCAACAATCCGGCAATGAAGCAGGCGGACCAGGGCATTGCCATTGCCAGAGCAGCGGAGCGCGGAGCGAAGGCGCAGGCACTGCCGATGCTTGGCGCCTTCGCTGAAGCCACACATGTCAGGGACCAGTTCTTTCCGGGCTACAAGGCGAATGCGCTTTCGGTCGGCCTGCGGGGGCGCTGGACCCCGTTCGCTGGCGGACGCACTTCCGCTGAAGTGCGGACCGCCGCGGCCGAACGGGCCGGTGCGGAAGCGCGGGCACGGCAGGCCCGCCAAAACCTTGAAGGCCTGGTTATCGATAGTTGGCACGGTCTGATCGCGGCAGAAGCCGTGCTTGCCGCATCGCAGGCTCGCGTGACAGCGGCTGATCAGGCGTTGCGCGGCATTCGCCTTGAAGCCCAGGTCGGCGCCAAGCCGACTCTGGCGGTGCTCGATGCCGAACGGGAAGCGACAGAAGCCCAAACTGCGCTTATTGAAGCCGAAGGACGGCGTCATGTCACGGCCTGGCGCCTCAACGCACTGACGGGATCAGATCAATGAGTGACACCGCGATCAAGCAGGCGGCTGCCCAGATTGAGGCTGTCCGCAACGGCAATCGCGCTGGTGTGCGGACATTCTTTGACGAGGCGACCTTCACCGCCACCCATGTAGTTTACGATCCCGCAAGCCGCCGCGCCGTAATCGTCGATCCGGTGCTTGATTTTGACCAGGCTTCGGGCCGTACGGCTACGGGTTCGGCGCAGGCGGTCATCGATTTTGTGGTGGCCGAGCAGCTTGGCGTCGACTGGATCCTCGAAACCCACGCCCATGCAGACCACCTTTCCGCGGCACCGTTCCTGAAGGCCCGGCTGGGCGGGCAAGTGGTGATCGGGGCTGAGATCACAACGGTCCAGCAAACCTTCGCCACGGTCTTCAACGAGCCCGCCAGCTTTGCTCGGGACGGCTCTCAGTTCGATCGGCTGCTGGGCGATGGAGACACCTTTTCCGTCGGCACCATTCCCGCAATCGCGCTGCATGTTCCGGGCCATACGCCCGCCTGCATGGCCTATGCTATCGGTGATGCCGTGTTCGTTGGTGATACGTTGTTCATGCCCGATTACGGCACGGCACGCTGCGACTTTCCGGGCGGAGATGCCCGCACCCTTTACCGATCGATCCGGCGACTGATGGCCTTGCCGGACGAGACGCGGCTGTTCCTGTGCCATGACTATCTCGCGCCCGGTCGCACCAGTTATGCCTGGGAAACGACCGTGGCGGCAGAGCGCGAAGGAAACATCCAGGTTCACCAAGGGGTGAGCGAGGACGATTTCGTCGCCATGCGTGAAGCGCGTGACGCCACCCTGGCCATGCCGCGGCTGATCCTTCCCTCGGTCCAGATTAATATCCGCGCCGGGCACTTGCCTGAGCCTGAGGCAAACGGCGTAAGCTATCTCAAGCTGCCGTTGAACCTGCTGTGATCGATACAGCCCAGGCCTTGCTTGCTGCAATCAGCGGCGTTGGCGTGGGCTTCACCCTGGGCCTCGTCGGCGGAGGCGGGTCAATTCTGGCCGTGCCGTTGATGGTCTATGTTGTCGGTGTGCGCAGTCCGCATATCGCAATCGGGACATCGGCTCTGGCCGTTGCGGCCAATGCGCTGGCGGGGCTGGCCAATCATGCCCGCGCCCGGAATGTCAATTGGCGTTGCGGCGGGGCCTATGCGCTTGCGGGCGTGATCGGTGCATTCGCCGGATCGAGCTTTGGCAAGGCGTTTGATGGCCAGAAGCTGCTGTTCCTGTTCGCACTGCTGATGATTGTGGTTTCGGTGCTGATGTATCGTTCGCGTAACGGTGAGGGTATCGAAGGCGTGGTCTGCAATCGCGACAACTTTCCCAAGGTCGCCGGGTTTGGTCTTGGCACCGGAATGCTGTCGGGATTTTTCGGAATCGGCGGCGGCTTTTTGATCGTGCCCGGGCTGATCGCCTCAACTTCGATGCCAATCTACCGGGCGATCGGGACATCGTTGGTCGCCGTCACAGCCTTTGGCCTAACAACGGCGCTCAACTATGCCGCGTCCGGGCTGATCGACTGGCCGCTTGCTGCCAGCTTCATCGGCGGAGGCATTGCGGGAAGCCTGTTGGGGACGTTCGCATCGCGCAAGCTCGCTGCGAAAAAAGGCACGCTCAATGCAGTATTTGCAACAATGGTTCTGGGCGTTGCAGTTTATATGCTGACGAAGAGTTGGTTCGCCTTGAACGGTTGATTGGCCGGAGAGAATTTCATGACTGCACTCGAACTGGCACGCGCCCAGTTTGCCTTTACGGTTAGCTTCCATTTCCTGTTTCCGGCCTTTTCGATCGGCTTGGCCAGCTATCTTGCTGTGTTGGAAGGGCTTTGGCTCAAGACCGGAAAAGGCGTTTACGCGAACCTCTATCGCTACTGGCTGAAAATCTTCGCCGTAGTCTTCGCGATGGGCGTGGTTTCGGGCATTGTCATGTCATACCAGTTCGGGACGAACTGGTCGGTCTTTTCCGACAAGGCCGGGCCCATCATTGGCCCGCTAATGGCTTACGAGGTGCTGACGGCCTTCTTCCTCGAGGCTGGTTTCCTTGGCGTCATGCTGTTCGGGATCAACAAGGTGGGTCCGCGGTTGCATTTCGTTGCCACTCTCGCCGTTGCGCTGGGCACGTTCATTTCCGCATTCTGGATCCTGGCTGTGAACAGCTGGATGCAAACACCAACGGGTTACGAAATCGCGCCCAACGGCCAGTTCGTTCCCGGAGAGAGCTGGCTGGCGATCATCTTTAATCCCAGCTTCCCCTATCGCCTGGTCCATACTGTGCTGGCTGCCTATCTGACCACGGCATTTGCCGTCGGTGGGGTCGGCGCCTGGCACCTGCTGAAGGACCGGAGCAACCCGGGCGCGCGCAAGATGTTTTCGATGGCAATGTGGATGGCCGCCTTGGTAGCGCCCGTGCAGATCTTTGCCGGGGATATGCACGGTCTGAACACGCTGGCCCACCAGCCGGCCAAGGTCATGGCAATGGAAGGGCATTACCAGAGCCATCCGAACGGTGCACCGCTGATCCTGTTCGGTGTTCCCAATTCGGCAGAACGCCGGGTCGACTATGCGATTGAGGTTCCCAAGGCATCGTCGCTGATCCTCAAACACGATGCCAATGCGCCGCTGGCCGGGCTTGATACGATTGCAGATGCCGATGAGCCGCCGGTCGGTATCGTGTTCTGGGCGTTCCGGGTGATGGTCGGGCTGGGATTCGCCATGCTTGGCCTCGGCCTGTGGAGCCTCGTCGCGCGGTTGCAGGGCAAGTTGCATGATTGGATCTGGCTCCATCGCAGTGCACTGCTGATGGGCCCGGCGGGTTTCCTGGCCGTACTGGCGGGTTGGGTCGTGACGGAGGCAGGCCGCCAGCCTTTCACGATCTATGGTGTCTTGCGAACAGTCCAAAGTGCTTCACCGCTGGATGCGCCTGCGGTTGCGGGATCGCTGATCGCGTTCATTGTCGTCTATTTCACGGTGTTTGGTGCTGGGATCTGGTATCTCTTACGATTGATGAAAAAGCCGCCAGAGGCGCACGAAGCAACGCCCGGCGATGCACCAATCCGGAGCGCCGGCATTACTCCTGCCCCGCAAATCGTTGAAACCGAGACCGGGAAAGGGGTGTTGTCGTGATTGACCTTACTGTAGTCTGGGCCTGCATCATCGGCTTCGCCATTGTCGCCTATGTTGTGATGGACGGCTTCGATCTGGGCATCGGCATCCTATTCCCGCTCTTCACCGTTGGGACCGACCGCGACCGGGCGATGAACAGCATAGCCCCGGTCTGGGATGGTAACGAAACCTGGTTGGTGCTTGGCGGGGGCGGAC
Source organism: uncultured Novosphingobium sp. (assembly GCA_963923805.1). Taxonomy (GTDB): domain Bacteria; phylum Pseudomonadota; class Alphaproteobacteria; order Sphingomonadales; family Sphingomonadaceae; genus Novosphingobium. The sequence continues at coordinate 4,454 of CAWUNP010000035.1, forward strand.
TGCTGGCCGCCTTTCCGCTGGCCTACGCGATCATCCTTCCGGCGCTTTATGCACCGCTCATCGCCATGTTGCTTGGGCTGGTCCTGCGCGGGGTTGCCTTTGAATTCCGGTGGCGGGACGCAGCGCATCAGCCGCTTTGGGACATCGCGTTCACCGCCGGATCGGTCATGGCAACATTTGCCCAGGGCGTGACACTGGGTGCCTTGCTCCAGGGTATTACCGTGGTTGGCCGATCCTATGGCGGCGGATGGTGGGAGTGGCTTTCACCGTTCTCTGTTCTCACCGGCTTTGGCCTGACCGTCGGCTATGCCTTGCTAGGTTCCTGCTGGTTGAATTGGAAGACCGATGGCGCCTTGCAGGATCAGGCAGTCCGCTATGCCGGCCGTCTCGGGATAGCCCTGCTGGTCGTGATTGGCCTGGTCAGCATGGCCTCGCTGACCCTGGAGGCAAAATATGCGCAGCGGTGGCTGGCCTGGCCGGGAATAATCGCCACCGCGCAGGTGCCGCTTGCGACACTGGTGGTGACAGCCCTGTTTTACCGCAGCCTTAACAAGCGGCACGATGCGCAACCGTTCTTCTGGGCACTGGCATTGTTCGGGCTCTGTCTGGTGGGTTTAGGCATCTCGATTTGGCCGGACGTGATTCCAGCCCGGGTAACCATCTGGGAGGCCGCAGCGCCACACCGCAGTCAGGTCTTTATGCTCGCAGGTGCAGCAATCCTGGTGCCGATCATTCTGGCATACACCGCCTGGGCCTATTGGGTTTTCCGCGGCAAGGTGAATGGCGAGGGCTATCATTGATGGCGCGGCTCAAGCGGCTGGGCTGGTTTGTCGCAATCTGGGCGTTAAGCGTGCTCGCCCTTTTTCTTGTCGCGCAATTGATCCGGTATCTTGTCGGCGGCTGAGGGTGCGCTGCAAATGGCGGTGAGGTTATGGGCGGGACAGCCAGCCTCAGGGAGCTGAGAAAAGGTGAAGACCTATCCGCCTGTTAGTCACCGCCCATCAAGCTAATTGACGGTAAATTCAAATACATAAATGTTCTCACCTTCATTCTGCATGGCGCGCCAAGGGCACAACTTCTCTGATAATTTGGCAGGTTGTGCCCTTGCTGGATGAAGATGCGCCGTCGCGGGTTGGTTCGTCGACATGAATAGCCTTGCCGGTGGACCGTGTTCGTCACTGGCGAATGGCACGTTAACCAAGTCTCCTATTTGACACACTCAAGCTTGAGCGTACTTTCCAATCAACGGGAACGAGAGGGCTTGGGATGATTTCACGGCGCAGATCGCTGCAACTCTTGTCGGCTAGCGCGGTGCTCGGCCCAAACGTGGTTAAGGCTGCAACACCTACTGCCGTCACGGTCTATGAAGTGCGGCAGATCATCACAATGGAGCCGTCGCTGCCAACGGCTCGGTTTGTTGCCGTTGCCGACGGCATCATTCTCGGGCTGGGTGATAGCTTGGCCGCATTGGCACCGTGGACTGCGGGGCGCAGCGTTACCGTTGACCGCCAATTCGCGGAAAAGGTGCTGATGCCGGGCCTGATCGACCCGCATGTACACCCCATGCAGGCGGCGGTCATGCTCAATCTACCGTTCATCGCGCCCGATGATTGGCAGTTGCCCACCGGAAACTTCCCGGGCTGCCGCACGCCGCAAGCCTGGCGGCAACGCTTTGTCGAGTTCCTGTCTCAATCGACCGAGCGGCCATTCATTTGTTGGGGCTACCATGAACTATTCCATGGGCCGCTCGATCGCCAAGAACTCGATCAATTGGCCCCCGATCGTCCGGTGGTGATATGGCAACGCAGCTTTCACGAGCTGATCGTCAATACAGCAGCGCTCAAGGCATGGGGGCTGGACCAGCGGGCGGCGTTCGACGCCGCACTGGCTGCGGCCAAGGCCGATCCCGCCCATGCTAATCTGGAGCGCGGTCTCTTATCGGAAACGGCCTTGGCGGTCGGCCTGGCCAAGCTGCGATCGGTCATTTTTGCGCCGGAGCGAATTCGTCGCGGGATTGGGTTGATGCAGCAGATGATGGCGGCGAAAGGCGTTACCACGGTGTCCGACATGGCCACTGGGATTTTCGCTGGTTTCGATGCTGAAGCAGCGATGATCCGCGCCGCGTTTGAGCGCCCCGGTGCGGCCAGTCGGGCTATGCTGATGCCGATTGCGGCGCAGGTGCCGGCCGATGCGGATCCGGCGCAGTGGTTGGAGGCGATGCGCGGCAAATATGCCTCAGCTCACGTGCGCGTTGATCGGCGGGTCAAGTTTTTTGCCGATGGCGCGTTCTTCGCGCAAAACATGCGGATGGGGCCGCCGGGTTACACTGATGGCCATTTCGGCAAGTGGCTGACCGAGCCGAGCGACCTTGATGGCCAGTTTCGCCGCTTTTGGAACGCAGGCTTCAGTTTTCACATTCATGTTAACGGCGATGAAGGCCTTGGCGTAGTTCTGGATGGGCTTGCCGCGCTGCCACCGCGCCGCGACCAAACCATTACCCTCGAGCACCTTGGCTATTCGACCGAGGCGCAGAACCGGCGGATCGCGCAAATGGGGCTGATGGTTTCAGCCCAGCCGAACTACATCCGGGTATTGGGCGATGCTTATGCTGCCCATGGCCTGGGCGCAGATCGCGCGGCGTTGATGAACCGGCTGGGATCGCTTGAGGCCAAGGGCGTGCCGCTGGGCTTGCACAGCGACTTCAACATGGCGCCAACTGATCCCCTCTATCTGGCGTGGATCGCCGCCAATCGCCTGACCTTGGATGGCAATTTAAAGTCGCCGGAAGAACGGCTGACTTTGGCCAAATCGTTACGGGCCATTACGATCGAGGCCGCGCAAGTTATCGGCATGGATCAGGTGGTTGGGTCGGTGGCGCCGGGTAAGATGGCCGACTTCGCAGTCTTGGATCAGGACCCGTTCAAAGCGGGCGCCACGGGCTTGAATGACATCAACGTCGAGCGTGTCATTTTTGAGGGGCGGGTTGCTTAAAGCGGGCGAACACACGCTTTCAAGGCCACGTGGCCGGAGTGGCGGGTGGATAAATGCGTATCAATTATAAATTTTAAATTCGCATTGCCTGTAACATTTTTTGACGAATCCCATGTTTGCGGATATTTTTCCCAGAAAATTTAAAATTTGGGATTGGCAAAATGGCTCCTCTGATTCTGCTCTCAGCTGCACTCGCCGGTATGAGCCTGCCGCCGCAGAATCCGTTTTTGTCGCACGGGGCGCCGGCGGTGTCGCACAATGACTCGGGGGCTTCCGATGCCGTGGCGATTGATGGGCCGCGGGAGCAAGATGTCGTCGATCCGAGCCGGGTGAAGCGCATATCGACGGGCCTACTGACCATCAATTACGCTGGTCTGTTGACCTATCCCGGCGGCGTTCAAGCCACTTGGAACACGAACAACAATCGCGTCACGAAAATTCGGATCGACCACGGCCGCTTGGAAGAGCTGGCCTCCCTGCCGATCGAGGGGATGAAGTTGCTGTCATCGGTTGAGGTGGAATCCCACCTTAACGCTTTTGACGCGGCCCACAGCGAGGCAGAGCTGCGTCAATACCTGTCGGACCAGCTGCCTTACTACGCTGAAACCCAGGCCCGGGAAGCCGGCATCTATTCGATGACGGACGAACGCGGCCAGTTCTACGTTCTGACCCGCAAGAGCATCATGGTGTTCGGGCAAAAAGACGATACAGATCCCAAATCCGCAATCGTGCTGCTCCGCAAGTGGGATATTCCGGATAGCCTCAAGCGCGAAAAATCTGCGCGCGAGCTGATGATTCAGCGCCTGTCAGCCGCCAGCATTCCGATCAGCGAAGAGTTCCGCAAGGGCATTTCGATGATGCGGGACATGCCCTTGGGCATCAACATGACCTACGATGGGAATGTCGTATTCTCGATGGTGGGCGGGTCGGCTGTCGTCATCGATCGGGATTTCAAAAAGCCCCCACAAGTGGTGACGGTCGACGGTGAACTATTCACCAACTCGCTGTCGATCGACCCGGATGGCGGCATCTATGCCGTTGGCGATCGCAACATGCACAAGTTCACGTGGAAGAACGGGCATCTATCCAACAAGGCGCGGGACGGTGCGTGGTCGTCGCCTTATGATCTCACCCAGAACCCCTTGCCGGGCGTACGCGGCGGCGGAACCGGATCGGGAACGACCGCAACGCTGCTGGGGTTTGGCCCTAACGAGGACCATCTCGTCGTTATCGG